>NZ_LT976853.1:3026755-3247269 GCF_900249755.1 Cupriavidus taiwanensis | reverse complement strand
GTTCGCTGCGAGGGGTTTTTGCTTTGGCGCGGCCAGAACACTGTGGCGGTCGCCGTTGTTTTCATGCTGCATTGCGGGTCGTGGCGCATTCCTGCTCGGACCGCCTTCTGCTATGTTCGACCCTCAAGTGCCCACGCCGGGCACGAAGGCGGTTGCAACAGGTGTTTGCAGCAAGCAGTGAGCAATAGAGCGGACCCTTGCCGACGGAGCGGGTCCGCGAATACGGGTTTCGAGGGGTTACATGACGGCCAAGATGTTCCGGCTGGTTTTGACTGGCGCCGCCGGCGCGCTGCTGCTGGCAGGTTGCGCTACCACTCCCCCTGGACCCGCCGCGCCGCAAGGCGATCCGGCCCCCGCCGCCCCGATTGCTTCCGGCTCCGCCATCGATTGCCAGGCCTTCACCGAGCACATGGCAGCCCACGCGGCGGCGCAGGCCGAGACCGTGGTGACCGAGACCGACGCCCTGGCCGCTGCCAATACCCGCGCGGCGGATGCCGAAGCCGGCGACGATGGCGAACCAGCCGCCTCGCCGGCCACCCTCGCGACGCTACCGTTGTTTTCGGTTTCGCCGCGCCGCGACCAGCTGCCGGTAGGCTGGCAGCCGTGGACCATCAACCGCAACAAGATCCCCACCACCTATTCGATGGCCGAAGTCGACCAGCGCGTGGTGGTGCACGCCAAGGCCGACAGCTCGGCCTCCGGCCTCTACGTGCCGCTGCGCGAGCGCGATGCCGGCATGCTGCGCTGGACCTGGAAGACCAGCGGAGTCATCCGCAACGCCGACAACAGCCATGGCCCGCGCGAGGATTCGCCGCTGCGGCTCTTCGTGGCGTTCGACGGCGACAAGGGCGCGCTGCCGCTCAAGGACCAGCTGATGTACGAGATGGCGCGGCTGACCACCGGACGCGAGATGCCGTACGCGACGCTGATGTATATCTGGGGCGGGCAGCGCCCGGAAGGCGCGGTGGTGAAAAACCCGCACACCGACCGTGTGCGCATGATCGTGGTGGATAGCGGTACGAAGCATGCCAATGAATGGCGTTGCCACGAACGCGATCTGCGCGCCGACTACCGCAAGGCGTTCGGGGCCGACCCCGGCCGCGTCATCGCGGTGGGTATCATGACCGATACCGACAACACCAAGAGCAAGGCCGAAGCCTGGTACGGCGACATCGCGCTGGACTAGATTGCAGCGCCGGCGGCACCTCAGCCGCCGATCGGCTCGGCCAGCGCGAGCACCGCGAACGACGCCAGCCAGTGCGTGGACACATACTCGCCCTCCACCGCCTGCGGCAGCGACGCCTCGATATGGTCCGACCACGCGCGGATTGCCAGCGGCCGCAGCGGATCGGGCAGGGCGGGTTCCAGCATGCGCCAGCACCATGCGCGCGACAGGTTCAGCCCGTCCAGGTGCGCGCTCTTGGGGTCGCTGCGATTGGACACCGTTACCGGTGTCAGCCAGTTGGCCAGTTCGGCCTGGCCCGGCACGAACAACTCCCACCATTCCGAAAACGCACAGCCGTCCATCACGGCGTGCATCAGCACGGCTTCGGTCAGCCCGCCGGACAGGAATTCGTCGCCGCCCGGTTCGTAGCGCGCCGGGTACTTCTGGTCGTGGCCGAACCAGCGATGCGCGCGCCGTACGATGGCGCGGCGCAAGGCCAGGTCCTGGTGCGTGCGCGCATAGGCCAGCGCCATCACCAGCGCGAAGGCGCTGTTGTAGTGGGTGCCGGTGCGTACCGGGAACACTGCCGCATCGAGGAAATTCGCCAGTTCCTGCGACAAGTGCGACGCCAGCGGTGCGCAGGCTTCGGCCCAGGCCGTGGCGTTTGCGTCGTGCCGCGCCAGCGCCAGCAGCTCGGCCTGCAGCTTCAGCATCCAGCCCCAGCCGTAGGGGCGCTCGAAGGTGCGTGAATCCGGGCGGAGGAAGTAGGCGAGTTCGGCGGCCATGGCGTCCGGGCGCAGCTGAGCGTCCAGCATGGCGCGGATGCGCGGCGCCTCGTCAAGGTCCGGGAACAGCGCCAGCAACCGCACCAGCAGCCAGTGCATGTGCACGCTGGAGTGCCAGTCGTAGCTGCCGCAAAAGACCGGATGCCAGGCGGCCGGCCCGGCCAGGTCGCCGGCGCCCGCCATCATGTGGTCCAGCTTGTAAGGATAACGGCGCTGGATATTCTCCAGCGCCACGCGCGCAAAACTGCGTGCGGTCTCGCGATCCAGCGCCGAACGCCCCATCGCCGAAGCTCCCCTGTCGTGATCGTATTGCCCTGCCCGGGCAGGCGTGCTCGGGCACGCTCTGGTCTATGCCATCAGGTATCGGCCTTCAGTTATCTGCCATCAGGCAGGTGCCAGCCACTTCTCCACCAGCCGCACGAAGAAGGTCGAGCCGACCGGCAGCAGTTCGTCGTTGAAATCGTAGCTCGGGTTGTGCAGCATGCAAGGCCCGATACCGTGGCCGGCGTCTCGGTGACCGCCGTCGCCATTGCCGAGGAACAGGTAGCAGCCCGGCTTGTGCTGCAGCATGAACGAGAAATCCTCGGCGCCCATGGTGGGCTCGACATTGCTGTCGACGTTGTCCGCGCCGACCAGTTCGGCGGCGACCGCAGCGGCAAAGCCGGTCTCGGCTTCGCTGTTGATGGTGGGCGGATAGTTGCGATGGAATTCGTATTCGATGGTGCAGTCGAATGCCGCCGCCACCGCGCGCGCCACCTCTTCCATGCGCCGCTCGATCAGGTCCAGCACCGGCACCGTGAAGGTACGCACGGTGCCGCCGATCCACGCCTGGTCCGGCACGATGTTGGTGGCATCGCCGGCATGGAACTGCGTGACCGAGATCACCGCGGTATCGATCGGGCGCTTGTTGCGCGTGATGATGCCCTGCAGCGCCGACACGATCTGCGCCGCGGTGAACACCGGGTCGTTGCCGTTGTTGGGCATGGCCGCATGCGCGCCCTTGCCGCGCACGACGATGCGGAACTCGTTGCTCGAAGCCATCAGCGGGCCCGCGCGCGTGCCGAACGCGCCCATCGGCATGCCCGGCCAGTTGTGCACGCCGAAGACCGCGTCGCACGGAAAGCGCTCGAACAGGCCGTCCTTGATCATCTCGCGCGCGCCGCCGCCGCCTTCCTCGGCCGGCTGGAAGATCAGGTGCACGGTGCCGTCGAAGGGCTTGTGCTGCGCCAGGTAGCGTGCCGCGCCGAGCAGCATCGCGGTGTGGCCGTCATGGCCGCACGCGTGCATCTTGCCCGCGTGCTGCGAGCGGTGGTCGAAGGTGTTGGCTTCCTGCAGCGGCAGCGCGTCCATGTCGGCGCGCAGGCCGATGGTGCGCGCGCTGCTGCCGTTGCGGATCACGCCGACCAGGCCGGTGGTGCCGAGCCCGCGGTGGACTTCGATGCCCCACGATTCCAGGTTGCGCGCGACCACGTCGGCGGTGCGCTGTTCTTCGAAGCAGAGTTCGGGATGGGCGTGGATGTCGCGCCGGATCGCGCGGATTTCGGCTTGTGCCTGCAGGATTTCGGGGATGAGCTTCATGATGCCGGGCAACCTTGGGGTCTAAGGCGTTAGCAATGGGATACCCCGGATCATACGATGCCTCTCGCGAAAGCGCCAAAACGCGGCGATTTGCTGCGCGCTGCCCGGCTTGGCGCAGTGCAATATGCCAGTGCGGGTGGGTTTCCCCGCATTGCCGTGGCATGTGCACTGCTGGAACAGTTCATGCTTGAAGTGCCCGGCCGGCAATACCGTCGCTTTGTGATGCCCCATCGCACCAAAAAGCAGCGCCGCTCGTGACCCGCTGCGCGCGCGCATTGCCGATCCTAAAACGTCTGCTTCACTTCCTACAGGGAGAATTGCGCGATGTCCCTTCGCACTTTCAAGAAGGCAATTGGCGCGGTGGCGGTGGCGGGGGCCCTTGGCCTCGCGCTGGCCGGCACCGCCCAGGCCGCGGACCTCAAACTGGCCATGAGTTCGCCGCCGACCTCGATGGATCCGCACTTCTACAACCTGTTCTCCAACATCAACGTTTCCGAGCATGTGTTCGACTCGCTGACCAAGATGGACCCGGACAGCCGCATCATCCCGGGCCTGGCCGAGTCGTGGAAGCTGGTCAATGACCTGACCTGGGAATTCAAGATCCGCAAGGGCGTGAAGTTTCACGACGGCTCCGAGCTGACCGCCGAGGACGTGATCTGGTCGCTCGACCGCCCCGCCACCATCCAGAACAGCCCGGGCAAGTTCGACGTCTACACCAAGGCGATCGTCAGCAAGAAGATCATCGACAAGCACACCATCCAGCTGACCACCGGCCAGCCGTATCCGCTGATGCTGAACGACCTGACCTCGATCTTCATCGTGCAGAAGAAGGCCACGCAGGGCCTGGGCTCGGATGACTTCGCGCAGGGCAAGGGCATGGTCGGCACCGGCCCGTTCAAGTTCGTCAGCTACGCGCGTGACGACCGGGTCGAGCTGGTGCGCAACAACGATTACTGGGGCAACAAGCCGGCCTGGGACAAGGTCACGCTGCGCTTCATCCCCAACCCGGCGACGCGCCTGGCGGCGCTGCTGTCGGGCGATGTGCAGGCGATCGAGAACGTGCCCACGCCCGACCTGCCCAAGGTGCGCAAGGATCCCAAGCTGGCGTTCTTCTCCAAGATCTCGCATCGCGTGATCTACCTGTATTTCGATGCCAAGCGCGACAAGTCGCCCTTCGTCACTGCCAAGGACGGCGCGCCGCTCGACAAGAACCCGCTGAAGGACGCGCGCGTGCGCAATGCCATCAGCATGGCGATCAACCGGCAGGGCATCAAGGACCGGCTGATGGAGGGCCTGTCCGAGCCGACCAACAACCTGGTGCCGCCCACGCTGTTCGGCTACAACCCCAACCTGAAGACGGTCAAGTACGACCCCGAGGGCGCCAGGAAGCTGCTGGCCGAGGCAGGCTTTCCCAACGGCTTCGGCGTGACGCTGCACACGCCCAACAACCGCTACGTCAACGACGAGAAGATCGCGCAGACCATCGCGCAGAACCTGACCCGCATCGGCATCGCCACCCGGGTCGAGGGCATGCCGATGGCGACGTACTCGTCCAAGGGCATCAAGCACGAGTGGTCGTTCGGCCTGCTCGGCTGGGGTGCGCAGACCGGCGAGGTCAGTTCGCCGCTGCGCGCGCTGCTGGCGTGCGAGGACAGCAAGAAGGGCTTCGGCACCACCAACTGGGGCGAGTACTGCAACCCGAAGATGGACGTGGTGCTGGAAAAGGCGCTGTCGACCGTGGACGACACCGAGCGTTCCAAGCTGCTGCAGGAAGCCACCGCGATCGCGATCAACGATGGCGGTATCATCCCGATCCACCAGCAGGTCACCACCTGGGCCACGCAGAAGGGCATCGTCTACGTGCCGCGCACCGACGAGCGCACGTACGCGCATAATTTCAAGCCCCAGTAGGTCAGGCCCCGGTAAGCAGGCTGCCTGCTGCTGAGTTCGCGGTGCCGCGCATGGCTGCCGCGCCGCCTGGAAGCGCATGGCGCTCCCGGGCGGCGTGCGCATTCGCGCGCGAAAGGAAAGTGGTTTCAATATGCTGGTCTTTATCATCCGGCGCCTGATGCAGAGCGTGGTCGTGCTTTTCGTCATGTCGCTGCTGGTTTTCCTCGGCGTCTTTGCCATCGGCAATCCCGTCGACATCCTGATCAACCCGCAGGCCGACCAGGAGGACATCAAGCGCACCATCGCCGCGCTGGGCCTGGACAAGCCGCTGTGGGAGCAATACTGGGTATTCCTGCAGAACGCGCTGCAAGGCAACCTGGGCACGTCGTTCGCGCACGGCACGCCCGCGCTCAAGCTGATCTTCGAGCGCATGCCCGCCACCATGGAGCTGGCCATCTGCGCGATCCTGCTGGCAATCGTGCTGGGCATCCCGCTGGGCCTGTGGGCCGGGCTGCGGCCCCAGGGCATTGCCGGCAAGTCGATCATGACGGTGTCGATCCTGGGCTTCTCGCTGCCTACCTTCTGGGTCGGGCTGATGCTGATCATGGTGTTCGCGGTGCAGCTGGGCTGGCTGCCGTCCAACGGCCGCGGCGAGACCGTGCGCGTGCTGGGCATCCCGCTCAGCTTCCTGACCGCGGACGGGATCCGGCACCTGATCCTGCCGGCCGTGACGCTGTCGCTGCTCAACATCGCCATGGTGATCCGGCTTACGCGCGCCGGCACGCAGGAGGCGATGCTGCAGGACTACGTCAAGTTCGCGCGCGCCAAGGGGCTGTCGAATACCCGCATCGTCGGCGTGCATGTGCTGAAGAACATCCTGATCCCGATCGTGACCGTGATCGCGCTGCAGTTCGGCTCGATCATCGCCTTTGCGATCGTGACCGAGACCATCTTCGCCTGGCCCGGCATGGGCAAGCTCATCATCGACTCGATCCAGTTGCTGGACCGGCCGGTGATCGTCGCCTACCTGATGGTGATCGTGACGCTGTTTATCCTGATCAACCTGGTGGTGGACATCATCTACAGCATGCTCGATCCGCGCGTGCGCATTGCCGACAACAAGGGCTGAGCCATGACCGCCGTGACTGTCGAACCCGAAGACCAGACGCCGCCGCCCGCCGCGGCGCGCGAGCAATCCCCGTGGCGGCGCTTTGCCGCCGAGTTCTTCTCCAGCAAGATCGCCGTGGCCGGACTGGCGACGCTGGTGACCATCATCCTGATCGCCATCTTCGCGCCGTGGCTGGCACCGCAGAACCCGTACGACCTGGCCACGCTGGACGTGCTCGATGCGCGCCTGGCGCCGGGCGAGCAGTCCGGCACCGGCATGACCTTCCTGCTGGGCTCGGACGAGCAGGGCCGCGACATCCTGTCGGCGGTGATGTACGGGCTGCGCATCAGCATCGGCGTGGGCGTGGTCAGCACCGTGATCGCGCTGCTGCTGGGCGCCACGCTCGGCCTGCTGGCCGGTTTCCTCGGCGGGCGCACCGAAGCCTTCATCATGCGCGTGGCGGACCTGCAGCTGTCGTTCCCGCCGATCCTGCTGGCGCTGATCCTGCTGGCCTTCCTGCGCCCGGGGCTGGGCAATATCGTGATCGCGCTGGTGGCGGTGCAGTGGGCCTACTATGCGCGCACCACGCGCAGCGCCGCGCTGGTCGAGCGCCGCAAGGAATATATCGAGGCCGCCACCTGCCTCGGCCTGCCGCCGGCGCGCATCATGTTCCGGCACCTGCTGCCCAACTGCCTGCCGCCGCTGATCGTGATCGCGGCGCTGCAGGTGGCCTCGGCGATCACGCTGGAGGCGACGCTGTCCTTCCTCGGGCTGGGCGTGCCGATCACCGAGCCGTCGCTGGGTTCGCTGATCTCGAACGGCCAGCAGTACATGCTGTCGGGCAAGTACTGGATCAGCTTCTTTCCGGGCATCGCGCTGGTGGTCACCATCGTCGCGATGAACCTGGTCGCCGACCAGCTGCGCGACGTGCTGAATCCGCGCCTGCAGACGCAATAAGGAGCGGAACATGGCACAGCCGACACTGGTGGTCGAACACCTGAAAACGCATTTCTACACGCGCGGCGGCATTGCAAGGGCCGTCGACGACGTGTCCTTCACCGTGGGCCGCGGCGAGATCATGGGGCTGGTGGGCGAGTCCGGATCGGGCAAGTCCATGACCGGCTATTCGATCATGGGCCTGATCGACCCGCCCGGGAAGATCGTCGACGGCCGCATCGCGCTGACCAGCCGCGACGGCGTCACGCGCGACCTGCGCGCGCTGACGCCGGCGCAGCAGCGCGACGTGCGCGGCAACCGCATCGCCATGATCTTCCAGGACCCGATGATGACGCTGAACCCGGTGCTGCGCATCGACACGCAGATGATCGAGGCAGTGCTGGCGCATGAGAACGTCGGCAAGGCGGTGGCGCGCGAGCGCGCGCGCAATGCGCTGGCGCGGGTCGGCATCCCGTCGCCGGACGAGCGCCTGCTGGCCTACCCGCACCAGTTCTCGGGCGGCATGCGCCAGCGCGTGGCGATCGCCATCGCGCTGCTGAACAAGCCCGACCTGATCATCGCCGACGAGCCGACCACCGCGCTCGACGTCACCATCCAGGGCCAGATCCTGTACGAGATGCAGACCCTGTGCCGCGAATCGGGCACGGCGCTGATCTGGATCACGCATGATTTGTCGGTGGTGGCGGGGCTGGCCGATACCGTGTGCGTGATGTATGCCGGCAGGATCGTCGAAGCCGGCGACGTGCGCCAGGTGCTGGAACGCCCCGAACATCCCTATACCCACGGCCTGATCCGTTCGGCGCCGTCGCGCAATCCGCGCGGCACGCCGCTGCGGCAGATCCCGGGCATGACGCCGTCGCTGCTGAACCTGCCGGGCGGCTGCGCGTTCCGCGAGCGCTGCCCGTACGCCACGGCGGCCTGCAAGACCGAACCCCCGCTGGAAACCGCCGCCGACGGACGCCGCCTGCGCTGCTTCCATCCGGTGCTGGCCAACCAGGAGGCGGCATGAACGCCACTGCACTGCAATCCCGCCCGATGACGGAACCCGCGGGGCAAGAAGGCGCCACGCCCGCTGCGCCGATCCTCGAACTGCGCGGCGTGTCCAAGCGCTTCGTCAAGTCGCTCGACGCCGCCGCGCGCATCGCCAACCTGTTCGGCGCGCATGCGCGCGAAGAGGTGGTGCACGCGGTGGACCGCGTCGACCTGAGCATCCGCGCCGGCGAAGTGGTGGGGCTGGTCGGCGAATCCGGCTGCGGCAAGTCCACGCTCGGGCGCATGGCCGTGGGCCTGCATTCGCTGACCGAAGGCGAACGCCTGTGGCGCGGCACCAACCTGGACCGCCTGCCGCCGGACAAGCGGCGCGAAAAGCAGCTCGCGATCCAGATGATCTTCCAGGACCCGTATGCCTCGCTGAACCCGCGGCTGCGCGTGCTCGATATCGTCGGCGAGGCGCCGGTGGTGCACGGCATGGTCGGGCGCGGCGCGCAGAAGGCGTATGTGGAAGACATGCTGGTGCGCGTGGGCATGGACCCGACCGTGCTGCGCCGCTTTCCGCACCAGTTCTCGGGCGGGCAGCGCGCCCGCATCGGCATTGCGCGCGCGCTGGCGGTGAAGCCCGAGTTCCTGGTCTGCGATGAATCGGTGGCGGCGCTGGACGTGTCGATCCAGGCCCAGGTGCTGAACCTGTTCATGCGCCTGCGCGAAGAGCTGAACCTGACCTACCTGTTCATCAGCCACGACCTGGGCGTGGTCAAGCACATCAGCGACCGCGTGGTGATCATGTACCTGGGACGGGTGGTCGAATCCGCGCCGACCGAAGACGTGTTCGCCGCGCCCAACCATCCCTATACGCAGGCGCTGCTGGCGGAGGCGCCCAAGCTGGAGGTGGCCCGCAAGACCTACGTCGCGATCCGCGGCGAGATCCCGTCGCCGCTGCACCCGCCGAGCGGCTGCCATTTCCATCCGCGCTGCCCGCATGCGATGCCGCGTTGCCGGGAAGAGCAGCCGCTGCTCAAGGAGATCGCGCCGCTGCGGTTTTCGGCATGCCATTTGAATGACATGAAGTAGGCGAGGGCTTGCGCGATCCCGCCGGTTTTCTCCCCTCTCCCGCGCGCGGGAGAGGGGCCGGGGGTGAGGGCAGGCGCTTGGCAAGCATCGCGGCGCCTCACTTCGTCGGAGACGCCGGCCCTCACCCCCGCCCCTCTCCCATAAATGGGAGAGGGGAGAACACAAGAGGGATCGAGGCAGCTCACCGGATCACCTGCCCCTTCGAATTGATGATCGTCATCTCCACGAACTTCGAGCCGACATGGTTCTCCGGCGTGAAGTTGACGATAAACCCGCCCAGGTCGTAGTTGCGCATCGATTCCAGCGCGGTCACCAGCTTTTCGCGTGTCAGGTCCTTGCCCGCGCGGCGCAGCCCTTCGGTGAAGGCCTTGGCGGCGATGAAGCCCTCGATGCTGGCGTAGTCGAATTCGCTGGGCTTGCCCGCGGCCTGCAGCAGGCGCAGGTATTCACGCACGATCGGCAGCGTGGCGTTGCCGGGGTGCGGCATCACCTGCGAGATGATCACGCCGCTGCCCTGCGCGCCGACCACGTTGGCCAGTGCCTGCGTGCCGACGAACGACACGTTGTAGAACTGGCCGTTGTAGCCGCGGCGCAGCGCTTCCTTGACGAAGGCGCCGGCGGTGCGGTACGCGCTGATCATGACCACGGCGTCGGGCTTCGCCTTCATCGAGCCCTGCATGGCGTCGCCGATCTCGGTGGTGTTGCGCACCACCGGCTCGCGCGCGACGATCTGCACGCCGCTGTCGGGCGCGGCCTTGAGCGCGCGCTCGAGCCCGTCCAGCCCGGCCTTGCCGTAGGCGTCCTCGTTGTAGACCACGGCCACGCGCTTGAGCCCGGTGGTCTGGATCTGGCGCAGGATGGCGGCGGTTTCCTCGTTGTAGCCGGCGCGCACATGAAACACGTAGCGGCTGCGCGGCTCGCGCAGCGACTGCGCCCCCGTGTACGGGCCGAAGAACGGCACCCTGGCCTGGATCGCCAGCGGCAGCGCGGCCTGGCTGGTGGGTGTGCCGACGTAGCCGAACAGGGCGAAGACGCGGTCCTCTTCGATCAGCTTCCTGGTGTTCTTGGCCGCCGGTTCGGGCTCGTAGTAGTCGTCCAGCGCCTCGAGCCGGATCTTGCGCCCGTAAATGCCGCCCTGCTGGTTGATGTGGTCGAAATAGAGCCGCGCGCCCGAGTTCATCTGCTTGCCGAGTACGGCGGTCGGGCCGGTCAGCGCGGCGGACTGGCCCAGCAGGATGGTGTCGGCGGTGACGCCGTGCTCGGATGTGGTGGCGGCGGTGTTCGCCGCAACGGCGGCGCAGTGCGCGCCGCCCGTGCCGATGGCGCACGCCACCAGCAGGCCGGCAAGCCGGCCATTGACCCCGGATCGGAAAGACATAAACCCCCCGCGAATGATGGTTCGGTTACCCGTTCGCCGCGTTGGCCGGTCTGCGCCGGCAAGCTTCTGAAACCGTGCGGCATGATGCGCGTCGCGGTCTGTGCCGCGAGCGCGCCGGCACATCATAATCGAATACAATCGGGACGAGATACTCCCCGCCATCGCCCCGCACGCCCGGGGCATGCGCCGCCGGCCGGCGCGGCGCAGGCGCCGCTACCCGCCGCCTGCGCCGGCATCTCCAGTTCCGTACGACCGAACCAGAACAACAGATCCCCCGCCCGGAGAACCCATGGCTTCCCGCACCGTCCGCGCCGCCTGCCCGCATGACTGCCCCGATACTTGTGCCTTGCTCGTCACCGTCGAGGATGGGCGCGCGGTCAAGGTGGCGGGCGATCCCGACCATCCCGGCACGCAGGGCGTGCTGTGCACCAAGGTGTCGCGCTACACCGAGCGCACCTACCACCCGGACCGCCTGCTCACGCCGATGAAGCGCGTCGGCAAGAAGGGCGAAGGGAAGTTCGCGCCGATCTCCTGGGACGAGGCGCTCGATACCATCGCCACCCGCCTGCAGGCGATCGCCGCGCGCGATCCGCAGGCGATCGTGCCGTACAGCTACGCCGGCACCATGGGGCTGGTGCAGGGCGAAAGCATGGCCGCGCGCTTCTTCAACAAGCTGGGCGCGTCGCGGCTGGACCGCACCATCTGCGCCAGCGCGGGCGCTACCGCGCTGCGCTACACCTATGGCGCCAGCGTCGGCATGGACATGGAGCACGTGGTCGATGCCAGGCTGGTGATCATCTGGGGCGGCAACCCGATTGCCTCCAACCTGCACTTCTGGACCCGCGCGCAGGAGGCCAAGCGGCGCGGCGCGACGCTGGTGGCGATCGACCCGTACCGGTCGCTGAGCGCCGAGAAGTGCCACCGCCATATCGCGCCGATGCCCGGCACCGACGGCGCGCTGGCGCTGGCGCTGATCCACGTGCTGATCCGCGACGGCCTGCTCGACCACGACTACATCGAACGCCACACCGTCGGCTTCGACGCGCTGCGCGAGCGCGCGCAGGCGTATCCGCCGGCGCGCGCGGCCGAAATCTGCGGCATCCCGGTCGAAGACGTCGAATGGCTGGCGGGGCTCTACGGCCAGCTCGCGGTGCGCGAGCGCCAGCCGGTGGCGATCCGGCTGAACTACGGCATGCAGCGCGTGCACGGCGGCGGCCAGGCGGTGCGCGCGGTGGCGTGCCTGCCGTCGCTGGTGGGCGCGTGGCGCCATCCGGCGGGCGGGCTGCAGCTGTCGACCTCGGGTTTCTTCCCGGTCAACGAGGCCGCGCTGCAGCGTCCGGACCTGCTGCCGGGCTGGCCGCAGCAGCTGCCGCGCCTGGTCAACATGAGCACCATCGGCGATGCCTTGCTGGCCGAAGCCGCGCCCGGCGCGCCGCGCATCGAGGCGGTGGTGGTCTACAACAGCAACCCGGTGGCGGTGGCGCCCGAATCCGGCAAGGTCGCCGCGGGCTTCGCGCGCGAGGACCTGTTCACGGTGGTGCTGGAGCACTTCCGCACCGACACCGCCGACTATGCCGACATCATCCTGCCGGCGACCACGCAGCTCGAGCACACCGACGTGCACAAGGCCTACGGCCATACCTATTTCCTGGCCAACAACGCCGCCATCGCGCCGCTGGGCGAGGCCCTGCCCAACACCGAGATCTTCCGCCGGCTGGCGCAGCGCATGGGCTTTGCCGAGCCCTGCTTTGCCGACAGCGACGAGGCCATCGCCGCGCAGGCCATCATTCCGGACGATGCGCGCGCCGCCGGCATCAGCTGGGAATCGCTGAAAGCGCAGGGCTGGCAGAAGCTGGCGCTGCCGGCCGCGCCGTTCGCCGAAGGCGGCTTCCCGACCGCGTCGGGCAAGTGCCAGTTCTATTCCGAGCCGATGGCGCGCGACGGCTTCGACCCGCTGCCCGACTACGTGCCGCAGTACGAAGCGCCGCAGACCGCGCCGGAACTGGCGGCGCGCTATCCGCTGGCGATGATCTCGCCGCCGGCGCGCAATTTCCTCAACAGCTCGTTCGTCAACGTCGACAGCCTGCGCGCCACCGAGGGCGAGCCGCACCTGGACATCCACCCGGCCGACGCCGCCGAGCGCGGCATCGTGCATGGCGCGCTGGTGCGCGCCTTCAATGACCGCGGCAGCATGGTGGCGCGCGCGCGCGTTACCGACCGCGCGCGGCGCGGCCTGGTGGTGGGGCTGTCGATCTGGTGGAAGAAGCTCGCGCCAGACGGCAAGAACGCCAATGAGCTGACCAGCCAGCGCCTGACCGACCTGGGCCGCGCGCCGGTGTTCTACGACTGCCTGGTGCAGGTCGAAGCCTGCGCGCAAGGGGCAGCCGAGGCGGCATGAAGTGGCGGCGCGGCCGCCGCGGCTGGGCGGCACTCCTGGGGGCCACGGCGCTGTCCACGGTGGTCCTGCTGACGGCGGGATGCGAGGCGATCGGCTACTACGCGCAGTCGATCGGCGGCCACCTCGGCGTGATGGCGCAGGCGCAGCCGCTGACCGACGCGATCGCCAGCGCGCACGGCGCCAACGATGCGCGCCTGGCCCAGCGGCTGGCGCTGGCCGGCCGCATGCGCGACTTCGCCTCGCGCGAGCTGAAGCTGCCCGACAACGGCAGCTACCGCCGCTACGCCAACCTGCATCGGCCCTATGTGGTGTGGAGCGTGTTCGCCACGCCCGAGCTGTCGATGGAACTGCGCAAGTGGTGCTTCCCCATCGTCGGCTGCATCAGCTACCGCGGCTACTACGCGCAGTCCGACGCCGAGCAGTATGCGCAAGGCCTGCGCCGCGACGGGCTCGAGACCTATGTGGCCGGCGTCCCCGCCTATTCGACGCTGGGCTATTTCGATGACCCGCTGCTCAATACCTTCGTCTACCTGCCCGAGGGCGAGCTGGCGCGGCTGATCTTCCATGAACTGGCGCACCAGGTGGTGTACGTGCGCAACGACACCGCCTTCAACGAATCCTTCGCCACCGCGGTGGAGGCGGCCGGCGTGGAACGCTGGCTGGACCAGGATGCATCGGAGGATGCGCGCACCAGCTATCGCCGCTACGATGCCCGGCGCCAGCAGTTCCGCGCGCTGCTGCTGGGCACGCGCGACCGGCTGGTGGCGCTGTACCAGACCCCGCTCGACGACGCCGCCAAGCGCGAGGGCAAGGCGAAGATCTTTGCCGACCTGCGCGCCGGCTATGCGCGGCTGCGCACCGAGTGGGGCGGCTACAGCGGCTATGACCGCTGGTTCGACCAGCCGCTGACCAACGCCCACCTGGCCGCGGTAGCGACGTACCAGCAATGGGTGCCGGCCTTCACCGCGCTGCTGGCGCGCTGCGACGGCGACTGGCAGCGCTTCTATGCCGAGGCGCGCCGCATCGGCGCGCTGCCTGCCGGCGAGCGCGAGGCGGCATTGCGCCGGCTGGCGCCGCCGGCCACCCGCACCGACACGCTGACCGCGGGCGGCAAGGCGGCGGCCAACTAGGCCGCAGGGTGGGTTCGCGCGCGCAACCCCGGTGCCGAGGCCATGCGCCCGTGCGAGAATGCCGCCATGTCGATTGCTTCCAGATCCGAACCGCTGGCCCCGCCGCTGCGCGCACCGACGGAGCCCCAGCCGGCCCGCCCGCATATCGCCGAGCGCCAGGAAGCGCGCCGCCGGCAGATCCTCGATACCGCCGCCCAGCTCTTCTACGGCAAGGGCTATCCCGGCATGACCATGAACGACCTGTGCCGCGCGCTGGGCGTGACCAAGCCGGCGGTCTACTACTACTTCACTGACAAGTACGAGATCTTCGACATCCTGTGCCGCGAGTCGGCCCAGACCTGCCTGCCCGTGATCCGCGAAACCGCCGACCCGGCGCAGCCCGTCAGCGCCCGCCTGCACGCCTGCCTGCTCGAGATGGCGCGGCGCTGCATCGCTTGCCACGTGCCGGCTACGCTGAGCTTTCGTGACCGGCAGTACCTGCGCCCGGACACCGTGGCGTGGCTCGACAGCATGGCGCGGGACTTCTATCGCGACCTCTATGCGCTGCTGGAAGAAGGCAAGCGCGAAGGCGTGTTCGCCTTTGGCGACGCGCGCGTGACCGCGCATGCGATCGGCAGCGTGGTCGGCTTCCTGTACACCTGGCACGAACCCGGGCGCACCGATCCCGAGACCCTGGCGCGCGAACTCGCGGCCAGCATGATGAAGCTGGTGTTGCCCAGCGACACGCAAGCGCATAAGCGCATAAGCGCATAAGGGCGTAAGCGCTGAGCGGGCACCTAGGGGTTATCCCGCTGCTTATGCCCGATCGGTGGCGCATAATGCTCGTCAGGGGCGGAAAGCCATGGCGGACCACCCTGAGGACTTCGTCTAAGTTGTTGTTTTAACCGGGGCGCACGTTTAGCATCTCGGCAAAATCGAACGACCATTCAGAAATTCAGGAGACGGTGCTATGGAAAGAATTTGGCTGAAACACTACCCGGCCGGCGTCCCTGCCGAGATCGATGCCAGCCAGTTCCGCTCGCTTGCCGCGCTGCTCGAGGCGTCTTTCCATACCTATGCCGACCGCAAGGCCTTCATCTGCATGGACAAGGCCATCACCTATGGTGAACTGGACCGGCTCTCGACCCACTTCGCCGCGTGGCTGCAGTCGCGCGGGCTGCGTCCCGGCGCGCGCGTGGCCATCATGATGCCGAACGTGCTGCAATACCCGGTGGTGCTGGCCGCGGTGCTGCGCGCGGGTTTCGTGGTGGTCAACGTCAATCCGCTCTACACCCCGCGCGAACTCGAGCACCAGCTCAAGGACAGCGGCGCCGAAGCCATCGTGATCCTGGAAAACTTTGCCGCCACGCTGCAGCAGGTGCTGGCCAAGACCCCGGTCAAGCATGTGGTGGTGGCCAGCATGGGTGACATGCTGGGCGGGCTGAAGGGCGCGATCGTCAATTTCGTCGTCCGCAACGTCAAGAAGATGGTGCCGGCGTGGGAGCTGCCCAACTGCGTGCGCTTCAACAGCGTGCTGGCCGAAGGCCGCAAGCTGACGCTGCAGCCGGCAACCACCGGGCCCGACGATATCGCCTTCCTGCAATACACCGGCGGCACCACTGGGGTGTCCAAGGGCGCGGTGCTGCTGCACCGTAACGTGGTGGCCAACGTGCTGCAGTCCGAAGCCTGGATGCAGCCGGCGCTGAACAAGGGCGCCCATATCGACCAGCCCATCACCATCACGGCGCTGCCGCTGTACCACATCTTCGCGCTGACGGTCTGCTGCCTGCTGGGCATGCGCAGCGGCGGCACCAGCGTGCTGATCCCGAACCCGCGCGACATCCCGGGCTTCATCAAGGAACTGCAGAAGTACAAGTTCAACATGTTCCCGGCCGTCAACACGCTTTACAACGCGCTGCTCAACCACCCCGACATCGGCAAGGTCGACTTCTCGGGCCTGCGCGTGGCCAACGGCGGCGGCATGGCGGTGCAGGAGGCGGTGGCCAAGCAATGGCTGGCCAAGACCGGCTGCCCGATCATCGAAGGCTACGGCCTGTCCGAGACCTCGCCCTCGGCCACCTGCAACCCGACCGACACCAATGTGTTCTCGGGCACCATCGGCATGCCGCTGCCGTCGACCGAAGTCGTGATCCGCGACGACGACGGCAACGACGTGCCGCTGGGCCAGCCAGGCGAGATCTGCATCCGCGGCCCGCAGGTGATGGCCGGCTACTGGAACCGGCCCGACGAGACCGCCAAGGTCATGGCCCCGGATGGCTTCTTCAAGACCGGCGACATCGGCGTGATGGACGAGCGCGGCTACACCAAGATCGTCGACCGCAAGAAAGACATGATCCTGGTCTCGGGCTTCAACGTGTATCCGAACGAAGTCGAAGGCGTGGTGGCGGAGTGCCCGGGCGTGCTCGAAGTGGCGGCCGTGGGCGTGCCGGACACGCATTCGGGCGAGGTGGTCAAGCTGTTCGTGGTGAAGAAAGACCCGGCGCTGACCGAGGCCGACGTGATCGAATTCTGCAAGGAGCGCCTGACCGGCTACAAGCGGCCCAAGTACGTCGAGTTCCGCACCGAGCTGCCGAAGACCAACGTCGGCAAGATCCTGCGCCGCGAACTGCGCGACAGCCGCGCGGCCGCCTGAACGCGCGGCCCTGCCACGGGAAACGACAACGGCCTCTGCGGAGGCCGTTGTGCATTCAGGCGGGGCGGTTCAGCGTCAGCACTCGTTCGATGGCGCCAGCCGCGCCTCCTGGCCGCCGTCGGGGTAGATCACGCGCACGCAGGCGCCAGGCTCCAGCCCCGGCGCCGCCGGTGCGTTGGCCGACACCATCGCGCCATCCAGGGTACGCACCTTGTACTGGAACAGGTCCACCTGCTGCACCGCCGCCGGCTTGTTGAACAGCCGGCTCAGGTCGAAGGCAAAGCCCACGCCCACCCCGCCACCGCCGCCGCCGCCCGCGGCACCCACGCCGACGCTGGTGCCGCCGCCGTAGTAAGGGGGCACCTGAGCCACGTCCAGGCGGGTCAGGAACACTTTTTCCGTGACACGGCCGAGCTTGATGGTGGCGTTCACCGGGGTAACCTGCGGCGGCTGCGGCGTGCTGCTGCAGGCGGCCAGCACCGGCAGCACGCCGCACAGGGTCAGGATGGCAAGCGGTTTCATGGCGAGATCAGGCCGGATTTGAGCCGGCCAAGCAGTCGGAACAAGGCGCGCCGGTCGGTCTCGGCCAGGCCCGAGAACAGTTGCCCGACCCAGTCCTCATGCGCGCGCGCCATGCGCGAGAACGCGGCGCGCCCGGCCGGCGTCAGGCGGATCAGGTAGGCGCGCCGATCGGTGGGCAGGGCCTCGCGCGAGACCAGCCCTTCCTGCTGCAGCTGGTCGGTGATGCCCGTGACGTTGCCGCCGGTCACCATCATGCGGCGCGACAGCTCGCCCATCTTGAGCCCCTCGGGATGGCGGTCGAGCTGCGCCATCAGGTCGAAGCGGGGCAGGGTGCAGGCAAAGTCCTGGCGCAGCCGCGAGCGGATATCGGCCTCGATCAGGTTGGTGCAGGTCAGCAGCCGCAGCCACAGCCGCAGGGCCTCGTGCTCGGTGTGGTCGGCGCGGGTTTCGAGGTCGACCGGCGCGCTCTCGGCGCCGGTGGTGGGAGACAGGTTGGGCATCTTCAGTGCGGCCTGGTGTGGCAGGTGTGCGGCAAGCGCCGCCAGGGGCCGCCCACGCTGCGGGCGGCCGACATTTGATGCCTCAAGTATATGCGCGATGCGGGCCGCGGCCCTGCCGGCGATCAATCCAATGCCAGTCCGGCGTCAATCCACCTTGGCGCCCGAATCCTTGACCACCTTGGCCCATTTCGTGGTTTCGGCGCGGATGAAGGCGGCGAACTGCTCCGGCGTGTTGCCGATCGGCTCGGCGCCCTGCGCCTGCAGCCGTTCGCGCACCGCCGGCGCGCCCAGCGCCTTGGCCACCTCCTGCTGGATGCGCTGGATCACGTCCGGCGGCGTGCCCGCCGGCGCCAGCATGCCGAACCACGAGCTGGCCTCGTACTGCGGCAGGCCGGCGGCCTGGGCGATGGTCGGCACGCCCGGCAGCGCCGGCGACGGCCTGGCGCTGGTCACCGCCAGCGCCTTCAACTTGCCGCTCTTGATCAGCGCCATCGACGACGGCAGGTTGTCGAACATCACCTGCATGGTGCCGCCCGCGAGGTCGGTCAGCGCGGGGCCGCTGCCCTTGTACGGGAAGTGCACCATGAAGGTCCGGGTTTGCGTCTTGAACAGCTCGCCGGCCAGGTGGATCGAGGTGCCGTTGCCGCTCGAGGCCATGTTGATCTTGCCCGGGTTGGCGCGCGCATAGGCAACCAGGTCCTTGACGCTGTCGATCTTGTTCTGCTGCGCAAAGGCCGGGTTGAGCACCAGCACGTTGGGCACCGCCGCCACCTCGGTGATGGGGGCGAAGTCCTTGATCGGGTCGAATGGCAGCTTGCCGTACAGCGACTGGTTGATGCCATGGGTGCCGACCGTTCCCATCAGCAGCGTGTAGCCGTCGGGCGCGGCCTTGGCGACGATGTCGGCGCCGATATTGCCGCCGGCGCCGGGCTTGTTGTCGACCACGACGTTCCAGCCGGGCAGCTTGGCCAGTTCGGCCGCCACCGCGCGCGCCAGGATGTCGGTGGTGCCGCCGGCGGCGAAGGGCACCACCAGCCGGATCGGCTTGGCCGGGTACGGGTCGGCGGCCAGCGCCGGCTGGCCGGCAAGCGCGCCGAGGCTGGCGGACAGCAGCAGCGCAACGACGCGCCGGCGATTGGGTTGCATGCTCGGTCTCCTGGTGTGGCCCGCTGGATGGCACCGCGGTGCGTAGCGTCAGTGCATTCTAGTCGGCACCCGCGGCGGCGCCGATGAGGTGATGCCCTATGGCGCGCGCGGTGCCGGCAATGAAAAAAGGCACCCGGAGGTGCCTTGCAGGGATCGGCCTGGGAAGGCGGATCAGAACTTGTGGCGGATACCCAGGGCGACGCCGACCATGTTGTCCTTGCCGGCGCCCAGGAAGTAGCCGTTGGCGAAGCTGATGGCCGAGGTGTCGAAGTTGACGCCGGCGTTCTTCGAGTAGGCGGTGGTCAGGTACACGTCGGTGCGCTTGGACAGGTTGTAGTCGGCGACAAACGAGATCTGCCAGGGGTTCTTGATGTTGTTGGTGGCGCCGTTGGCGGCCAGGTTCAGGTTCTTGACGTCGTCATAGAAGTAGGCGAGCGTCAGGCCCAGCGCCGGCGTGACCTGGTAGTTGGCACCGACCCAGTAGTAGTTGTCCTTCAGGATGTTGTTGTCGTTGGCGGCCTTGTTCATGCCCCAGCGGTAGCCGGCCATCAGCTTGGCCGGGCCGAAGGCGTAGCTTGCGGCGACGGCGGCCTTCTTGAAGTCGCCGGTGCCGCCGGCGGCGTTCAGGGTCGGGTTGTACTGGTCGTACGCGGCCGAAATGCCGAACGGACCAGCGGCCCACGCCAGGCCGGCACCGTAGCCGGTGTCGCGGCGGAACTGGCCCGGGACTTCGCCGCCGCCGGCGACGCCGTTGCCGAACGACCAGTGGGCGATCGCCGTCACCGGACCGAACTTGCCGGTGTACTTGGCGGTGTTGTCCGAGCGGAAGTTCAGGCCCAGCTGCGCCACCACCGGCTCATACTGGGTGGCGTAGCCGGTCGGCGAGAAGTTGGCCATCATGTCGAACAGCGTGGTGTACTGGCGACCGAAGGTGAAGCGGCCCACCTGGGCGCTTTCCAGGCCGACATACGCCTGACGACCGAACAGGCGGCCGCCTTGCTGCGACCGGCCGTCATCGAGACCGAAACCGCTTTCGAGCACGAACAGCGCCTTCATGCCGCTGCCGAGGTCTTCCACGCCGCGCAGACCCCAACGCGAACCGGACAGGCCGCCCGAGGTCAGGCGGAAGGCGTTTTCAGCCGGACCGACTGCCAGGCCGTTGGCGGCCGACGGCGTGACGCTGGACATGTTGCTCACGTATTCGATGTTGGCATCGACCACCCCGTACAGGGTCACGCTCGATTGGGCCTGCGCCGCCCCAGCAAATGCGCCAAGCGCTGCCAGCGCCAGAAGCGATTTCTTCATGCTCGTTGATCTCCACTGTAAGAATTATTGGTGACGGCGCGGAGGAACCTCCTGATGGTCTCCATCCCCCGTGCGTCAAACTTCCTTGGAAGTTGCGAAGTACTCTAACAAACAACTTTTCGTTCACCATTGGGGCCCAACCCCTTGTCTTGTTTTAACAACTCAGGGTTTCTGAGTAGCCGGGCGTATCAACGCAAGGCGGGATGCGGGCTGGCGGCGATTAGAGGCAAGCTACAATACGGGTAATCCCGATGGCGCCCCGGCGTGCCGCGCCGCGGCCGCGCACCCCACCATGGCAGGGGCTGCCGGGCACCGAGACCAACCGCCTCTGCGACATGGATACCCTGATCAAAGAATTCGACGTGGCCCTGCGCGCCATTGCCGGCGCCACGCGCTCGGCGCGCGCCAACCCGGCTGACCGGCTGGCGCCGGACACCGAACAGATGAGCGCCGAGGAACGTCGCCACGTGGCCGGCCTGATGCGCATCAACCATGTCGGCGAGGTCTGCGCGCAGGCCCTGTACCAGGCGCAGAAGTTGACCGCGCGCAATGCAGCCGTACGCGCGCAGATGGACGCCGCCGCGCGCGAGGAAGAAGACCACCTGGCCTGGTGCGCCGAGCGCCTGCGCGAGCTGGGCTCGCGTCCCAGCCTGCTCAATCCGCTGTGGTACGCCGGCGCCTTCGCCATCGGCTGGGTCGCGGGCCGTGCCGGCGACCGCGTCAGCCTGGGCTTCGTTGCCGAGACCGAGCGCCAGGTGGAACACCACCTCGGCGGACACCTGGACCGCCTGCCCGAATCCGACGGCCGCTCCCGCGCCATCCTCGAGCAGATGCGCGACGACGAGATCCGCCACGGCGACGCCGCGCGCGATGCCGGCGGCATGCCGCTGCCCGCGCCGGTGCGGGCGCTGATGCGCGGCGCATCGCGCGTGATGACCACCGCCGCCTACCGGATCTGAGCCGCGCCGGCCGGGCCCGGCCGGCTCCCGACCGGCCCTGGATTCAGCAGGGCTGGCGGGCAATTGTTGTATCCTCAGGGCACGCGCCGGAACCGGTCTTTCCGGCGCGGTCGGCAGTTCCTCCGCAAGTGGTTCTCAGGTGGTTTCTCTGCTTTCCTCCCTAAGATCTTCATTTCATTAAGGATTCACTTTTACGGTGCGTGAGGTGTGCGCGCTAAGTCATTGTTCTGATTAAAAAAATCTCGTTTGCACCCCGTCCTGCAGCCTTGACCGCCCATATCGCTTCCTCTAAAGTGGGAAATAGTGTGAGGAAGTGTATTTTTGTGTGAAATTGGGCCCCGGCCATGGGATGATTCTCACCATAGTCGGAACGGAAGGATTCACGCGCATGCCGGCCGGCGAACCATTCGCGGCGCCGGCGTGGACCGGGAGCGAGCTTGTTTCAGGGAGCATCGGCGCTGTCGCTGGATGCCAAGGGGCGGATGTCCATTCCGTCGCGGCATCGCGAAGCGCTGCAACAGCAGGCCGAGGGCCGGGTGACGCTGACCAAGCACCCGGATGGCTGCCTGCTGCTGTTTCCCCGGCCCGAGTGGGAAAACTTCCGCACGCGCATTGCAGCGCTGCCGATGGATGCGCACTGGTGGAAGCGCATCTTCCTGGGCAACGCCGCCGACGTGGAAATGGACGGCGCGGGCCGGGTGCTGATCGCCCCGGAGCTGCGCAGTGCCGCCATGCTCGACAAGGAAGTCATGCTGCTCGGCATGGGCAGCCATTTCGAAGTGTGGGATGCCGCAACCTACGCCGCCAAGGAACAGCAGGCGATGGCGCAGGGCATGCCCGAAGCATTGAAGAATTTCTCTTTCTGAAGAGGTCATGAGTCCTACCGGAACCCCGGCAACCCCCGCCCTGCACCATCGCACCGTGCTGCTGGACGAGGCCGTCGACGCTCTGGTCTGGCGACCCGACGGCGTGTATGTCGACGGCACCTTCGGCAGGGGAGGGCACAGCCGGGCGGTACTGGCCCGGCTGGGGCCAGACGGGGCCCTGGTTGCGTTCGACAAGGACCCAGCAGCAATCGCAGAAGCGGGCACCATCAAGGATGCCCGCTTCTCCATTGAGCACGCGAGCTTTGCGGCGATGGCCGAGCGCCTGTCCGGGCGTGGCCATGTAGCCGGCGTGCTGCTCGACCTGGGGATCAGCTCGCCCCAGATCGATGAGGCGGCGAGGGGGTTTTCCTTTCGTTTCGAGGGCCCGCTGGACATGCGCATGGACACCACGCGCGGCATCACTGCCGCCCAGTGGCTGGCGCAGGCGGATGAGCAGGACATTGCCAGGGTGATACGAGACTATGGGGAAGAACGGTTTGCTGTACAGATTGCAAAGGCGATTGTTGCTCGCCGGAGCGAATCCGGCGATGGCGGACCCATCGCCACTACTGCCGACCTTGCCGCGCTCGTGGCGAAAGCCGTCAAAACACGCGAGAAGGGTCAGGACCCTGCGACCCGCACCTTTCAGGCTCTACGGATTCACATCAATCAAGAGCTTGAGGACCTCGAAAGAGGGCTGAAGGCGGCGTATGACCTGCTGCAGGTAGGGGGACGCCTGGTGGTGATCAGCTTCCATTCGCTGGAGGACCGCATCGTCAAGCGGTTCATGGCGGCGCACGCCCGTCCCCAGCAGGATGCCGATCCGGCGCTGCGCCGCGCGCCGCTGCGCGCGGCCGACCTGCCGCAACCGACGCTGCGCCTGCTCGGCCGCTACAAGCCGGGCACCGAAGAGGTGGCCGCCAACCCGCGCGCGCGCTCGGCGGTGATGCGCGTGGCCGAGAAGCTGGCCCCCGCCACCCCGGCCGCCCCGGCGGCACGTGGAGGTCCGCGCGCATGAACCGCCTGACCTTCTTCCTGCTGGCCGCGCTGATCCTGTGCGCGCTGTCGCTGGTGAGCGCGCAGCACCAGGCGCGCACGCTGTTCGTCGCGCTCGAGCGGGCCCAGGCCGAAGAAAGGCAGCTCGATGTCGACTGGTCGCGCCTGCAGTACCAGCAGAGCGCGCTGGGCAAGAGCGCGCGCATTGCCGATGCGGCGCGCGCGCAGCTGAAGATGGCGCCGGTCAACCCCGGCAAGACCCAGTACCTGTCCGGCATCGTGCTGCCGCCGGCACCGTCCGCGCCGGCCAGCGCAGCGGAGGCGCGCTGATGAGCATGGCCCGCCCCAACCCGCCCCGCCGTGACCGCAACGGCACCGCCTCGCGCCCGCGCAGCGGCCAGTTCGCGGCCAGCCCGGTGCTGGGCTTGCGCCTGCCGATGTGGCGCTCCAAGCTGGTGGTGTTCCTGATGTTCGCCGCGTTCGCCGCGCTGGCGGTGCGTGCCGCGTGGATCCAGGGGCCGGGCAACCAGTTCTACGAGGCCGAAGGCAAGAAGCGCTTCCAGCGCACGCTGGAACTGCCGGCCACGCGCGGCAAGATCCTCGACCGCAACGGCCTGGTGCTGGCCACCAGCCTGCCGGTCAAGGCGATCTGGGCGGTGCCCGAGGACGTGCCCAACCAGGTCGAGGCCGCCAAGATCCGCCAGCTGGCGAGGCTGCTCGGCATGTCCGAGAAAGAGCTGGGCAAGAAGCTGTCCGAAGACAAGGGCTTTGTCTACCTGAAGCGCCAGGTGCTGCCCGACGTCGCCGACAAGATCGCCGCGCTGAAGATCGAAGGCATCCACCAGACCCGCGAGTACAAGCGCTTCTACCCGGAAGGGGAGGCGATGGCGCATATCGTCGGCTTCACCAACGTCGAGGACCGCGGGCAGGAAGGCGTCGAGCTGGCGCGGGAGAGCGGCCTGGCCGGCCGCGCCGGCGCGCGCCAGGTGATCAAGGACCGGCTTGGCCGCGTGGTCGAGGACATCGGCGTGCTGAAGACCCCGCGCGACGGCGAGGACATCCAGCTGTCGATCGACGCCAAGATCCAGTATCTGGCCTACAACGAGCTCAAGGCCGTGGTCGAGAAGCACAAGGCCAAGGCCGCCAGCGCGGTGGTGCTCGACGCCCAGACCGGCGAGGTGCTGGCGCTGGCCAACTGGCCCACCTACAACCCCAACGACCGCACCCGGCTGTCGGGCGAGCAGCTGCGCAACCGCGTGCTGACCGACACCTTCGAGCCCGGCTCGATGATGAAGCCGATCACGGTGGGGCTGGCGCTGCAGCTCAAGCGCGTGTCGCCGTCGACGGTGATCGCCACCACCGGCAAGTACCAGTTCGAAGGCGCCACCATTACCGATACCCACAACTACGGCGCGCTCACCGTCACCGGCGTGATCCAGAAGTCGTCCAACATCGGCACGACCAAGATCGCGATGATGATGAAGCCGCAGGAAATGTGGGACATGTACACCAGCATCGGCCTGGGGCAGGCGCCCAAGATCGGCTTCCCCGGCGCGGTGGCCGGGCGCGTGCGCCCGTACAAGAGCTGGCGCCCGATCGAGCAGGCCACCATGTCGTACGGCTACGGCCTGTCGGTGTCGCTGTTCCAGATGGCGCATGCCTACACCATCTTCGCGCATGACGGCGAGCTGATCCCGGTCACCATGTTCCGCACCAACGGTCCCGCCACCGGCGAGCGCATCCTGTCGCCGCAGGTGGCGCGCGACGTGCGCGCGATGATGGAAACCGTGACCGCGCCCGGCGGCACCGCGCCCGAGGCGCAGGTGATGGGCTACCGCGTCGGCGGCAAGACCGGCACCGCCTACAAGCATGAAGGGCGCGGCTATAACCGCAGCAAGTACCGCGCCTCGTTTATCGGTCTGGCGCCGATGTCGAACCCGCGCATCATCGTCGCCGTCAGCGTGGACGAGCCCACCGCCGGCAGCCACTACGGCGGCCTGGTGGCCGGCCCGGCGTTCGCGGCCATCACCGGCGGCACGCTGCGCGCGCTGAACGTCCAGCCCGATTCCCCGATCCGCCAGCTGGTGGTCAGCGACAAGGTGCAGGAAAGCGAACCGTGGAGCTCGACCCAATGAGATCGACCCGATGACGGCCAAGCCCCTGCTCCCTCTCGAGGTCACCGCCCAGGCCAGCAACGCGCTGGCCTGGCTGCGTACCAACGTGGCCGCCGCGGCGCAGCTGAGCGGCGATACCCGGCGCCTGGCGCGCGGCGATGTGTTCTTCGCCTACGTGCTGGGCAACACGCGCCTGGCCACCGACGGCCGCCCCTATATTGCCCAGGCGATTGCCGCCGGCGCGGGCGCCGTGGTCTATGAGGCCGACGCCTTCGACTGGCCCTTCGGCGACGCCGTGCCGCACCTGGCCGTGAGCCGCCTGCACCAGCTGGCCGGCCCGATCGCCGCCGGCTGGCACGGCAATCCGGCGCGCGGCCTGGCCGTGACCGGCATCACCGGCACCAACGGCAAGACCTCGTGCAGCCAGTGGCTGGCGCGCGTGCTGCAGGCGACCGGCACGCCCTGCGCGGCCATCGGCACGCTCGGCACCGGCTTCCCCGACGCGCTGCAGGCCACCGGCTTCACCACGCCCGACGCGGTGCAGCTGCAGGCCAGCCTGGCCGCGCTGCACGACGCCGGCGCGCGCGCCGTGGCGATGGAAGTGTCCTCGCACGGCCTGGAACAGGAGCGCGTGGCCGGCACGCATTTCTCGGTGGCGGTGCTGACCAACCTGACCCAGGACCACCTCGACTACCACGGCTCGATGACGGAATACGAGACCGCGAAGGCGCGCCTGTTCCGCTGGGACGGCCTGCGCACGGCGGTGATCAACCGCGACGACGCCATGGGCCAGCGTTTGCTCGCCGCCGACGCCGCCGCGATCGGCGCGCCGCACGTGATCGAGTACGGCATCGACGGGCCCGCCGCCACCACGGTGCGCCGCCCGCGCGGCGCATGGCTGCGTGCGACCAACGTTCGCGCCACGGCTACCGGCACCGCCTTCCATATCGACGGCAGCTTCGGCCATGCGGAGGTGGTGACGCCGATGATCGGCGCTTTCAATGTCAGCAACCTGCTGGCAGTGCTGGGCGCGGCGCTGGCCAACGGCGTGGCGTGGGACGCGGCGATTGCCGCGCTGCGCACGCTCGCGCCGGTGGAAGGGCGCATGGAACTGTTCGGCGCCGGCAGCGGCCACGACGCCGTGCAGGCGCCGCTGGCCGTGGTCGACTACGCGCACACGCCCGACGCGCTCGAGCAGACCCTGGCCGCGCTGCGCCCGGTGGCGCAGGCGCGCGGCGGCCGGCTGTGGTGCGTGTTCGGCTGCGGCGGCGACCGCGACCCGATCAAGCGCCCGCTGATGGGCGCGGTGGCCGAGCGCCTGGCCGACGAAGTCATGCTGACCAGCGACAACCCGCGCAGCGAAGACCCGCAGGACATCCTGAACGCGATTGCCGACGGCATGGCCGAGCGCGCGCGCGCCCGCCAGATCGAAGACCGCGCCGCCGCCATCCTCTACGCCGTCCGGCACGCGGCGCCGGCCGACGTGGTGCTGGTGGCGGGCAAGGGCCATGAGGCCACCCAGGAGATCCAGGGCCGCAAGCGGCCGTTCTCGGATCGCGAACACGTACGGCTGGCACTGGCCACGCGCGGAGTATCGGCATGAGCCAGACCACTATGACCACCCTGCAGCAAGCCGCTGGCTGGATCGACGGCGCGCGCGTTCGCGGCGACGGCACCGTGCCGTTTGCGCGCGTGCATACCGACAGCCGCAGCGTCGAGCCCGGCGACCTGTTCGTCGCGCTGCAGGGCGAGCGCTTCGACGCGCACGACTTCATTGCCGACGTGGTCGCGCGCGGCGCCGCCGCGGTGCTGGTGAGCCGCGAGGTCGATGCCGGCGTGCCGGCCATCGTCGCGCCGGACACGCGTATCGCGCTGGGCCAGCTCGGCGCCGGCTGGCGCCGCCGGTTCACGCTGCCGGCGGTGGCGGTGACCGGCAGCAATGGCAAGACCACGGTCAAGGAAATGATCGCGGCGATCTTTGCCGAGGCGGTTGGCGCCGACCAGCGCCTGGCCACCGGCGGCAACCTGAACAACGATATCGGCCTGCCGCTGACGGTGCTGCGCCTGCGTGCCACGCACAAGCTGGCGGTGCTGGAACTCGGCATGAACCATCCGGGCGAGACGGTCTACCTGGCCGGCATCGCCCAGCCTACCGTGGCGGTGATCACCAACGCGCAGCGCGAGCACCAGGAGTTCATGGTCAGCGTGGAAGCGGTGGCGCACGAGCACGCCGCCGCGGTCGCGGCGCTGCCGGCCGACGGCGTGGCAGTGTTCCCGCTCGACGCGCTAAGCGGCGGCGCCTACGCTCCGGTGTGGCGCGCGGCCGCGGGCGCGCGCCGCGTGCTGTCGTTCGGCACCGCGCAGCAGGCCGACGTGCATGCCAGCGTGGCGCTGGTCGACGGCGTGCAGGTGATGCAGGTGCGCGCGCCGGGCCATGCCTTCGAGGTGCGGCTGGCGCTGCTGGGCGAGCACAACGTGCGCAACGCGCTGGCGGCGATCGCCTGCGCGCTCGCCGCGGGCGTGCAGGTGCCGGCAATCCAGTCGGGCCTGGCCGGCTTCAAGGCGGTAAAGGGCCGGCTGCAGGTCAAGTACACGCCGGCCGGCACCGTGGTGATCGACGACACCTATAACGCCAACCCCGACTCGATGCGCGCCGCCATCGACGTGCTGGCCGGGTTTGCCGCGCCGCGCGTGCTGGTGCTGGGCGACATGGGCGAAGTCGGCGACCAGGGGCCGGCGTTCCACGACGAGATCGGCGCCTATGCCCGGTCGCGCGGCATCGACGCGCTGTGGGCCACCGGCGAACTGGCGGTGCATGCGGTGCAGGCGTTCGGCGCCAGTGGCCGCCATTTCGGCAGCGCGGAAGACCTGGCAAAGGCCTTGGAGGAAGACAGCGGGGGCATGGTGGCGCAAGCGGGCGCCGTGCTGGTGAAGGGATCGCGCTTCATGCGCATGGAACGGATGGTCGCGGCGCTGGTCGCAGACACTTCCGCACACTAAATAAGACAACACGATGTTATTGGCTCTGGCCCAGTGGCTGCAAAACGACTACAGCTTCCTCCGGGTCGTCAACTACCTGACTTTCCGCGCGGTGATGGCCAACCTCACCGCGCTGGTGATCGGCCTGGCATTCGGGCCGTGGGTGATCCGCAAGCTGACCGAGCTGAAGGTCGGCCAGGCGGTGCGCACCATCGGCCCGCAGACGCATCTGGTCAAGTCCGGCACGCCGACCATGGGCGGCGTGCTGGTGCTGGTGTCGATCGCGGTGTCGACGCTGCTGTGGTGCGACTGGGGCAACCGCTTTATCTGGGTGGTGATGCTGGTCACGTTCGGCTATGGCGCGATCGGCTGGGTCGACGACTACCGCAAGGTGGTGTATCGCGACCCGCGCGGCATGTCGAGCCGCGAGAAATTTTTCTGGCAGACGCTGATCGGCCTGGTGGCCGCGGTCTACCTGGCGTTCTCGGTGTCCGAGAGCAGCAACGTGCGGGTCTGGGAGCTGTTCCTGAACTGGGTCGAGGGCGGGCTGTCGCTGGACATGCCGTACAAGTCCAACCTGATCGTGCCCTTCTTCAAGGAGATCAGCTACCCGCTGGGCGTGGCCGGCTTCATCGTGCTGACCTACCTGGTGATCGTGGGCTCGAGCAACGCCGTCAACCTGACCGACGGGCTGGACGGGCTGGTGATCATGCCGGTGGTGCTGGTCGGCGGCGGCCTGGGCGTGTTTGCCTACGTGATGGGCAACGCGGTCTACAGCAAGTACCTGCTGTTCCCGCATATCCCGGGCGCGGGCGAGCTGCTGATCTTCTGCTCGGCGCTGGGCGGGGCGGGGCTGGCCTTCCTCTGGTTCAACGCGCACCCGGCGCAGGTGTTCATGGGCGACGTGGGCGCGCTGGCGCTGGGCGGCGCGCTGGGCACGGTGGCGGTGATCGTGCGCCAGGAGATCGTGCTGTTCGTGATGGGCGGCATCTTCGTGGTCGAAACGCTGTCGGTGATGGCACAGGTCACGTGGTTCAAGATCACCAAGCGCCGCTATGGCGAAGGCCGGCGGCTGTTCCGGATGGCGCCGCTGCATCACCATTTCGAGCTGGGCGGCTGGAAGGAAACCCAGGTCACGGTGCGCTTCTGGATCATCACCATGCTGCTGGTGCTGATCGGGTTGTCGACGCTGAAGCTGCGTTAAGAAAGACGCTGCGCTGAACAGGCGCGGCTTGATCGATACAGGAAACCAAGGGCAGGAAATCGAAGTGTTTGGCGAGCTGCAAAAACCTCATGTGCTGGTACTGGGCCTCGGCGAGTCGGGGCTGGCCATGGCGCGCTGGTGTGGCCTGAACGGCTGCGCGGTGCGCGTGGCCGACACGCGCGAGGCGCCCGCCAACCTTGCCTTCCTGCAGGCCGAACTGACCTCGGCCGAATTCGTCGGCGGCGCGTTCGCCGAGGGCCTGCTCGACGGCATCGGCCTGGTGGCGATCAGCCCCGGCCTGTCTCCGCTTGATGCGGACACCGGCGCGCTGCTGGCCGCGGCGCAGGCGCGCGGCATACCGGTGTGGGGCGAGATCGAGCTGTTCGTGCGCGCGCTGCGCCACCTCGAAGCCGAGTCCGGCTATGCCCCCAAACTGCTGGCGATCACCGGCACCAACGGCAAGACCACCACCACCGCGCTGACCGGCCGCCTGGTCGAGCGCGCCGGCAAGAGCGTGGCGGTGGCGGGCAATATCAGCCCGTCGGCGCTGGACAAGCTGTCGGCCTGCATCGCCTCGGCTTCGCTGCCGGAGGTCTGGGTGCTGGAACTGTCGAGCTTCCAGCTCGAAACCACCCATACGCTGGCGCCGCATGCGGCGACGGTGCTCAACGTGACGCAGGACCACCTCGACTGGCACGGCTCGATGGAAGCCTATGCCGCGTCCAAGGCGCGCATCTTCGGCCCGGCCGGCCACGCCTGCGTGCAGGTGCTGAACCGCAACGACCGCCTGACGCTGGACATGGCGCGCCCCGGCGCGACGCCGGTGACCTTCGGCATCGACCTGCCGGAGGTGCCGGGCAGCTTCGGCATCCTGCGCGAGGGCGGCATGCCCTGGCTGGTGCTGGCCGAACCCGATCCCGATGCGGAAGGGGAGGGCAAGCCGCGCCGCCGCAAGGCCGCCGGAGTGGCCGCCGGAGTTGCCGCTGAGGTGGCCGCCGAAGCCGTGCCGGTGCGTCACAAGCGCCTGATGCCGGCCGATGCGCTGCATATCCGCGGCATGCACAACGCCACCAATGCGATGGCCGCGCTGGCGCTGTGCCGCGCCATCGGCCTGCCGATGAACGCGCTGCTGCACGGCCTGCGCGAGTACCGCGGCGAGCCGCACCGCGTCGAGTGGGTCGCCACCATCGACGACGTCGAGTATTTCGACGACAGCAAGGGCACCAATGTCGGCGCCACCGTGGCCGCACTGTCAGGCCTGGACAAGCGCGTGGTGCTGATCGCCGGCGGTGAAGGCAAGGGCCAGGACTTCTCGCCGCTGGCCGCGCCGGTGGCGCAGTACGCGCGCGCGGTGGTGCTGATCGGCCGCGCCGCGGCCGAGCTGCGCGATGCGCTGCAAGGCAGCGGCGCCAGCCTGGTCGACGCCGCCACGCTGGAAGACGCGGTGACGCAGGCCGCCGCGCTGGCCGAGGCCGGCGATGCGGTGCTGCTGTCGCCGGCGTGCGCCAGCCTCGACATGTTCCGCAACTACGTGCATCGCGCCGAGGTGTTCCGCGGCGCGGTGGAAGAACTGGCCCTGTCCCGGGGGATCCTGCCATGAGTGACGCACAGGTCAAGCGCAGCGGATTTATCGGCGCCACCATCGGCAATGCCTGGGGTGGCTTGCGCGATGCGGTGTCGGGCGTCAAGCCGACCCGCTCGCGCATGATGGAGTACGACCAGCCCATGCTGTGGGTCTCGATCGTGCTGCTCGCGCTCGGCCTGGTGATGGTCTATTCGGCGTCGATCGCGCTGCCGGATTCGCCCCGTTACGCCAACTACCGCGAAAGCCACTTCCTGGTGCGCCATGCGTTCGCGCTGGGGATCGGGCTGTCGGTGGGGCTGGCCGCGTTCCAGGTGCCGGTCAAGGTATGGGACCGCTACGCGCCCAAGCTCTTTATCTTTGCGCTGATCCTGCTGGTGATCGTGCTGGTGCCGTTCGTCGGCAAGGGCGTCAACGGTGCGCGGCGCTGGATTCCGCTGGGCGTGATGAACTTCCAGCCGTCCGAACTGATGAAGCTGGCGGTGGTGCTGTATGCCGCCAACTACACCGTGCGCAAGCAGGAGTGGATGCAGACCGTGTCCAAGGGCTTCCTGCCGATGGGCGTGGCGGTGGTGGTGGTGGGCATGCTGCTGCTGCTCGAACCCGACATGGGCGCGTTCCTGGTGATCGCCGCGGTGGCGATGGGCATCCTGTTCCTGGGCGGCATCAACGGCAAGCTCTTCGCCGGGCTGGTCGGGGTGGCGATCGGCGCCTTCGCGCTGCTGATCACCGCGTCGCCCTGGCGGCGCGAGCGGATCTTCGCGTACCTGAACCCATGGGAAGAGAGCAATGCGCTGGGCAAGGCCTACCAGCTGACGCATTCGCTGATTGCCTTCGGCCGCGGCGAATGGACCGGCGTCGGGCTGGGAGGCAGCATCGAAAAGCTGCACTACCTGCCCGAAGCGCATACCGACTTCATCCTCGCCGTGATCGGCGAGGAATTCGGCTTTATCGGCGTGCTGGTGGTGATCGTGCTGTTCTACTGGCTGGTGCGGCGCGCCTTCAATATCGGCCGCACCGCGCTGCAGCTGGACCGCACCTTTGCCGGGCTGGTGGCCAAGGGCATCGGCGTGTGGATCGGCTGGCAGACCTTTATCAATATGGGCGTGAACCTGGGCCTGCTGCCGACCAAGGGGCTGACGCTGCCGCTGGTCAGCTATGGCGGGTCGGGGATTTTGATGAACTGCGTGGCGCTGGCGATCCTGTTGCGTATTGATTACGAGAACCGGGTGTTGATGCGCGGAGGCAAAGTATGACGCAGCCACGCACCTTGCTCGTGATGGCCGGCGGCACCGGGGGACACGTGTTCCCGGGGCTGGCGGTCGCGCACGCGCTGCGCGAGCAAGGCTGGAAAGTGGTGTGGCTGGGCAACCGCACCGGCATGGAAGCCACGCTGGTGCCGAAGCACGACATCCCGATGGAGTTCATCCAGTTCGGCGGGCTGCGCGGCAAGGGGCTGGTGACCAAGTTCCTGCTGCCGCTGAACCTGCTGCGCGCGTTCTGGCAGAGCGTGGCCGCGCTGCGCCGCGTGCGTCCGAGCGTGGTGCTGGGCATGGGCGGCTATATCACCTTCCCGGCCGGGATGATGGCGTCGCTGCTGGGGCGGCCGCTGGTGCTGCACGAGCAGAACTCGATCGCCGGGCTGGCCAACAAGGTGCTGGCCAGGGTGGCCGATCGCGTGCTGTGCGCGTTCCCGGACACGCTGCCCGGCGGCGAATGGACCGGCAACCCGGTGCGCGAGGAACTGGCGCAGCTGGACGCGCCCGAGGCGCGCTACGACCAGCGCAGCGGCCCGCTGCGCATCCTGGTGGTGGGCGGCAGCCTGGGCGCCGCGGCGCTGAACGAGGTAGTGCCCAAGGCCATCGCGCAGTTGCCCGAGGGCGAGCGCCCGGTGGTCACGCACCAGGCCGGCGCGAAGCAGATCGACACGCTGCGCGCCAATTACGCCGCGGCGCAGGTGAGCGCGCAGGCGCTGCCGTTCATCGACGACATGGCGCGCGCTTACGCCGACGCGGACCTGGTGATCTGCCGCGCCGGCGCGATGACGGTGTCGGAAGTGGCGGCGGCGGGCGTGGCGGCGCTGTTCGTGCCGTTCCCGCATGCGGTGGACGACCACCAGACCACCAACGCGGAATTCTTGTCCAGGCAGGGCGCGGCCCTGCTGATGCAGCAAAAAGACCTGACGGCCGCAGGCCTGGCGCAGACCATCGCCAGCCTGACCCGGCCGCAGCTGAAAGACATGGCGCGCCTGGCGCGCGGACTGGCCAAGCCTGAGGCAACCCGGCGCGTCGCCGAGGTATGCAGCCAGCTGGCCAGGGACTGAAGTGAGCGAAGCAGCAATCCAATGAAGCATATCGTCAAGAACATCCACTTCGTGGGCATCGGCGGCGCCGGCATGAGCGGCATCGCCGAGGTCCTGCTGAACCTGGGATACAAGGTCTCGGGCTCCGACGTGGGCAACAATGCCGCGACGCGGCGCCTGGCCTCGCTGGGCGCCACCGTCATGCACGGCCATGACGCCGCCAACGTGAGCGGCGCCAACGCGGTGGTGGTGTCGACCGCGGTCAGCGGCGACAACCCCGAAGTGCTGGCCGCGCGCAGCCAGCGCATCCCGGTGGTGCCGCGCGCGGTGATGCTGGCCGAGCTGATGCGCCTGAAGCAGGGCGTGGCCATTGCCGGCACCCACGGCAAGACCACCACCACCAGCCTGGTGGCGTCGGTGCTGGCCGAAGGCGGGCTCGATCCGACCTTCGTCATCGGCGGCCGGCTCAACTCGGCCGGCGCCAATGCGCGCCTGGGCACCGGCGATTTCATCGTGGCCGAGGCCGACGAATCGGATGCCTCGTTCCTGAACCTGTTCCCGGTCATCGAGGTCATCACCAATATCGATGCCGACCACATGGACACCTACGGGCACGACTTTGCCCGGCTCAAGCAGGCGTTCATCGAATTCACCCAGCGGCTGCCGTTCTACGGCATCGCGGTGCTGTGCGTGGACGACCCCAACGTGCGCGAGATCCTGCCGTTCGTGTCCAAGCCGGTGGTGCGCTACGGCTTTGCCGAAGACGCGCAGATCCGCGCCGTCGATGCACGCGCGGTCGACGGCCAGATGCACTTCACCGTGCTGCGCCAGCTCAACGGCCATGCCGAGCCGCCGCTGGAGATCGTGCTGAACCTGCCCGGCCTGCACAACGTGCAGAACGCGCTGGCGGCGATCGCCATCGCCACCGAGCTGGAAGTGCCCGACGCCGCCATCGTCAAGGCGCTGCGCGAATTCCACGGCGTCGGCCGCCGCTTCCAGCGCTACGGCGAAGTGGCCACGCCCGACGGCGCCGGCACCTTCACGCTGGTCGACGACTACGGCCACCACCCGGTGGAAATGGCCGCGACGCTGGCCGCCGCGCGCGGCGCGTTCCCGGGCCGCCGCCTGGTGCTGGCGTTCCAGCCGCACCGCTTCACCCGCACACGGGACTGCTTTGAAGACTTCATCAAGGTGCTGGGCACGGTCGATGCCCTGCTGCTGGCCGAGGTCTACGCCGCCGGCGAGGCCCCGATCGTGGCCGCCGACGGCCGTGCGCTGACCCGCGCGCTGCGCGTGGCCGGCAAGGTCGAACCTGTTTTCGTGGAGCAGATGGAAGAGATGCCGCAGGCCATCCTGAATGCCGTACGGCCCGGCGATGTGGTCGTGACCATGGGCGCGGGCTCGATCGGCGGCGTGCCGGGGCAACTGGTGTCGCACCAGCAAGCAGGAGGCCAGCAATGAGCTTCGTCGCCCATCCCAATATCGATCCCAAATCGCTGGGCAAGGTCGGCGTGCTGCTGGGCGGGCGCTCGGCCGAGCGCGAGATCTCGCTGATGTCCGGCAATGGCGTGCTGGCCGCGCTGCAGTCGCGCGGCGTCGACGCGCACGGCTTCGACCCGGGCCTGCAGGGCGTGGCCGAGCTGGCCGCGGCCGGCTTCGACCGCGTCTTCATTGCGCTGCATGGCCGCTACGGCGAGGACGGCACCATCCAGGGCCTGCTCGAGCAGCTCGGCGTGCCGTACACCGGCAGCGGCGTGCTGGCGTCGGCGCTGGCCATGGACAAGCAGGCCACCAAGCGCCTGTGGATGACGCACGGCCTGGCCACGCCGCGCTTCGCCATGCTGCATGCGGAGACCGACTTCGACGCGGTGGCGGCCGACCTGGGCCTGCCGCTGATCGTCAAGCCGGCGCGCGAGGGGTCGTCGATCGGCCTGACCAAGGTCACCGCGGCCGACCAGATGCGCGCCGCCTTCGACAAGGCCGCGGCGCTGGACAACGACGTCATCGCCGAGACCTTTATCGACGGCGCCGAGCTGACCTGCCCGGTGGTGGGCGAGGGCGACACCGCCGAAGCGCTGCCGGTGATCCGCATCGTCGCGCCCGAGGCCAACTACGACTATCAAAACAAGTACTTTACTGACGATACCCAGTACTTGTGCCCGTCGGGCCTGGATGCCGAAGTCGAACGCGAAGTCCAGGCGCTGGCGGTGCAGGCCTACCGCGTGCTGGGCTGCCGCGGCTGGGCGCGCGCCGACGTGATGCTGCGCGCCGACGGCACCCCGTTCCTGCTCGAGATGAATACCTCGCCCGGCATGACCGGCCATTCGCTGGTGCCGATGGCGGCGCGCGCGGTCGGCATCAGCTACGAGGACTTCGTGCTGCAGGTAGTTGCCGCCGCCACGCTGGACCTGCATCCCAACGAACATTGGAAACCCGAATAACCCCACCCGACAGGACCGCACCGGACCATGTGGCATAACGCACGCCTGCTCAACCTGATCGCCTCCACGCTGTATGCGGTGGTGGCGCTGATGGCGCTCGCGGCGGGCCTGCTGTGGCTGGCGCAGCGGCCGGTGTTCGCCATCACGCACGTGGAGATCGGGCCGATCGACGGCGGCGCGCTGCGCCACGTGAACGCGCCCAGCGTGCGCGCCAGCGCGCTGGGCAAGCTGACCGGCAACTTCTTCACGCTGGACCTGAACGCGGCGCGCCAGGCCTTCGAATCGGTGCCGTGGGTGCGGCGCGCCAGCGTGCGGCGCGAATGGCCCAACGGGCTGGCGGTCGAGGTCGAGGAGCACGAGGCGCTGGGCACCTGGGGCGCGCCCGACAGCGGGCGGCTGATCAATACCTATGGCGAGATCTTTGTCGCCAACACCGCCGAGGCGGAAGAAGACGCGCAGCTGCTGGCGCTGGACGGACCGCCCGACAGCGAAGGCGACGTGATCGAAAAGCTCGAGGTCATGCGCCAGTGGTTCAAGCCGCTCAAGGCCGAGCCGCTGGCGGTGGCGCTGTCCGGGCGCTATGCCTGGCGCGCGCGCCTGTCCAACGGCATGGAGGTCGAGCTGGGCCGCGAGCAGAACGACGAGGACCGCACCGCGATGGACCAGCGCGTGCGCCGCTTCGTCGCGGCCTGGCCGCAGGTCACGCAGCAATGGGGCAGCCAGATCGAGTATGCCGACCTGCGCTATCCCAACGGCTTTGCCATCCGCGCCGCCAACGCGCGCTTCCTGACCGAGGCGCAGATCGCGGCGGCAGTGCGGGCCGAAAAGGCTGAAAGAGCGGCCAGGGCCAAGGCCGCGAATGCGGCCAGGCCAGGGGCGGCCGCAGCGGTTTCAGGTACTTCCAACAACAATCCGACGCGACTGAAGAGCAAGAACGCGGAGAAAACCCGATGAGCAAGGAATACAAGGACCTGTTGGTCGGTCTCGATATCGGCACCTCTAAGGTGGCGGCCGTGGTGGCGGAGCTGCGCCCCGACGGCAGCTACGAGGTGATCGGGATGGGCCAGTCCGAGTCCAAGGGTCTGAAGAAAGGGGTCGTGGTCAATATCGAGGCCACCGTGCAGTCGATCCAGAAGGCGCTGGAAGAGGCCGAGCTGATGGCCGACTGCAAGATTTCGGAGGTCTTCACCGGCATTGCCGGCAGCCACATCCGCAGCTTCAATTCCAGCGGCATGGTGGCGATCAAGGACAAGGAGGTCACGCAGACCGACGTGGCGCGCGTGATCGAGACCGCCAAGGCGGTCAATATCCCGACCGACCAGCAGATCCTGCACATCCTGACGCAGGAATTCATCATCGACGGCCAGGAAGACGTGCGCGAGCCCATCGGCATGAGCGGCATCCGCCTGGAAGTGAAGGTGCATATCGTCACCGGCGCGGTCAGCGCGGCGCAGAACATCGTCAAGTGCGTGCGCCGCTGCGGCCTGGAAGTGCACGACCTGATCCTGCAGCCGCTGGCTTCCAGCCTGGCGGTGCTGACCGAGGACGAGAAGGAACTGGGCGTGGTGCTGGTCGACATCGGCGGCGGCACCACCGACATCGCCATCTTCAGCGAAGGCGCGATCCGCCATACGGCCGTGATCCCCATCGCCGGCGACCAGATCACCAACGACATCGCGATGGCGCTGCGCACGCCGACGCCCGACGCCGAGGACATCAAGATCCAGTACGGCATCGCCAAGCAGGCGATTGCCGACCCGGACGACATGATCGAGGTGCCGGGCGTGGGCGACCGCGGCACGCGCACGCTCAGCCGCCAGGCGCTGGCCGCGGTGATCGAGCCGCGCATCGAAGAGCTGTACTCGCTGGTGCACCAGGTGGTGCGCGAATCCGGATATGAAGAACTGTTGTCGTCGGGCGTGGTCATCACCGGTGGGACCGCGATGATGCCGGGCATGGTCGAGCTGGGCGAGGACATCTTCCTCAAGCCCGTGCGCGTCGGCGTGCCCGAGTATCGCGGCAACCTGCACGAGGTGGTGAAGAGCCCGCGCTACGCGACGGTGATGGGCCTGCTGCTGGAAGGCCGCGTGCAACGCATGCGCGGGCGCAAGGTGGCGGTGCAGAGCGGGTCGGTCAAGCAGGTGTGGACCCGCATGAAGGAATGGTTCGTTGGCAATTTCTGAGCCGCGCGCGGATTTGACGCGCTGGCGCTGCAACGGTGCGCAGGCAGGACGGTCTACCGGACAGGCTTGCGTGCCACGTAAGGGTTTTCAGGTTTTCTTTTTTTGGTTTCTTGTTCAGAAACCAGGGGTTGCGGCGGGGAGGCCGCATCGTCTGGGGACTGATTTTTCTCGGAGGCAGTGATGGACTTTGACATGATCGAAACGGAAGTGCAGGACGGCACCATCATCAAGGTGGTCGGCGTGGGCGGCGCGGGCGGCAATGCCGTGCAGCACATGATCAGCCGCGGCGTGCAAGGCGTCGAATTCATCTGCATGAACACCGACGCCCAGGCGCTCAAGCGTTCGAGCGCTTCGCGCGTGCTGCAACTTGGCAATACGGGCCTGGGCGCCGGCGCCAAGCCGGAAGTCGGCCGCAACTGCGCCGAATCGGCCCGTGATCAGATTGCCGACGCACTGCGCGGCGCGCACATGGTCTTCATCACTGCCGGCATGGGCGGCGGCACCGGCACGGGCGCCGCGCCGATCGTCGCGCAGGTGGCCAAGGAGATGGGCATCCTGACCGTGGGCGTGGTCAGCAAGCCGTTCGACTTCGAAGGCGCGCGCCGCGCCAAGGTGGCCGAGCACGGTTCCAGCGAGCTGGAATCGAGCGTCGACTCGCTGATCGTGGTGCTCAACGAAAAGCTGTTCGAAGTGATGGGCGACGACGCCGAGATGGACAAGTGCTTCCAGTGCGCCGACGACGTGCTGCACAACGCGGTGGCCGGCATTGCCGAGATCATCAACGTTGACGGCCTGGTCAACGTCGACTTCGAAGACGTGAAGACGGTGATGGGCGAGCAGGGCAAGGCCATGATGGGAACGGCCACCGTGTCGGGCGTGGACCGCGCCCGCCTGGCGGCCGAGCAGGCCGTGGCCAGCCCGCTGCTGGAAGGCGTTGACCTGTCCGGCGCGCGCGGCGTGCTGGTCAACATCACCGCCAGCCGTTCGCTGAAGCTGTCGGAAACCAAGGAAGTCATGAACACCATCCGCAGCTATGCCGCGGAAGATGCGACCGTGATCTTCGGTACGGTGTACGACGACTCGATGAGCGATGCGCTGCGCGTGACCGTGGTCGCGACCGGCCTGGGCCGCTCGGCCAAGAAGCAACAGCCGATGACGCTGCTCAAGACCGGCACCGACAACATGCCGGTGCAGATGATGGCCAACATGAGCGCCGCCGCGGCCACGCACAGCTCGCCGGACTACAGCAACCTGGATACGCCGGCGGTGTGGCGCAGCTCGCGTGAGTCGGCATCGGCCCACGTGGCGGCGCTGCAGGAAAAGGGTGTGGATACGTACGACATCCCGGCCTTCCTGCGCAAGCAGGCAGACTGAAGCCTGCCTGGCGCGGCATCGGTGCCTCCACCGGCCGCCTGACGGAACGCGTCGCCTGGTCGCGATACACGTGCGCTCCCCATCCGCGCGTGCCTTGCATGGACTGACGTGAACCGCCGGGCTGCTGGCGGCGCCGCGCCTGCGCCGGACTGGCTTCACCCGCATCCCGTCGCCGGGTCGGGCGTGCCGCTGGCCGCCTCCCCGGACTGGTTTCCCGCCTTCCCGGTCGGGATGTATCGCCGTCCGCGCGGCGCACCCAAAAGGTGCGTCGCGCGGACGTCTTTGTAAGTTGCGCTGGCGCGAGCCCGTAGCATGGTTTCGCCGGACGCCCGCGTCGCAAGGTGTATCGGAATCCGTCCGAATGTCACCGGATGTGATCCGGCTTTGGCAGCGCAGGCGGGGCGCCTATGATCGTTAGGTTGCCCTGCGGCAGCGCGCCACGGCAGTGCGCCACCATGGGCCCCGCATCCGTCCTATCCTTCATAGACCCGTTCAGACACCCAAGGAAAACAGAAAGCCATGATCACTGTCGGTTCCCGCGTCCCGGACGCCACGCTGCAGGAATTCTTCGAGACCGAAAGCAACGGCTGCGCGCTCGGCCCCAATGCCTTCAAGGTGGCGGACCTGGTCCGCGGCCGCAAGATCGTGGTGTTCGGGCTGCCCGGCGCGTTCACGCCGACGTGTTCGGCCAGGCATGTGCCGGGCTTCGTGCAGCACGCCGCGGCGCTGCGCGACGCGTGCGTGGACGAGGTCTGGTGCGTCTCGGTCAACGATGCGTTCGTGATGGGCGCGTGGGGGCGCGAGCAGCAGGTGTCCGGCAAGGTGCGCATGATGGCCGACGGCAGCGCCGAATGGATCCGCGCGCTGGGCCTGGACCAGGACCTGAGCGCGCGCGGCATGGGCGTGCGCGCCAAACGTTTCGCCATGGTGATTGACGATGGCGTGGTGACCCGGCTCGACGTCGAGGCGCCGGGCGAATTCCGCGTCAGCAGCGCCGAGGCCGTGCTGGCGGCGTTGCGTGGCTGACACAGTCATCCGGGTAAACGTGGATAATACGTAACTTGTGAAGGGAGTGTTAACAGCCGGAAACAAAACCCGGCTGCAGCGCCTCGGATGTGGTGGTAAAATCCCTTAATCAAAAAGATAACACGATAGATTTTAATAATTGTTGAGGCTGTCATGCTCAAACAGCGCACCATCAAATCCCTGGTAAAGACCGTTGGCATCGGCCTGCACTCCGGCCGCAAGGTCACGCTGACGCTGCGTCCGGCGCCGGCGGGTACCGGCATCGTCTTTACCCGCGTCGACCTGCCCGAGGCCGTCGAGATTCCCGTGGCCGCGTCGGCCATCGGCGATACGCGCCTGGCGTCGGTGCTGCAGAAGGATGGCGCGCGCGTCTCCACCGTCGAGCACCTGATGTCCGCGTGCGCCGGCCTGGGCATCGACAACCTCTATGTCGACGTCGACGCCGAGGAAATCCCGATCATGGACGGCAGCGCGGCGTCCTTCGTGTTCCTGCTGCAGTCGGCCGGCATCGAAGAGCAGAACGCGCCCAAGACCTTTATCCGCGTCAAGAAGCCGGTGGAAGTGCGCGAGGGCGACAAGCTGGCGCGGCTCGAGCCGTTCTTCGGCTTCAAGCTGTCGTTCACCATCGACTTCCGCCATCCGGCGGTCGACAAGACCGGCCAGACCTTCTCGATCGACTTCGCCGACACCAGCTATGTGCGCGAGATCGCCCGCGCCCGCACCTTCGGCTTCGCTCACGAGGTCGAGGCCCTGCGCGAGATGGGCCTGGCGCGCGGCGGCAGCCTGGACAACGCGATCGTGCTGGACGAGCACCGCATGCTGAACAACGAGGAACTGCGCTACGGCGACGAGTTCGTGCGCCACAAGATCCTCGATGCGATCGGCGACCTGTATGTGGTGGGCCATCCGCTGATCGGCGCCTATGTGGCCAACAAGTCCGGCCACGGCCTGAACAACCAGCTGCTGCGCGCGCTGCTGGCCGACCAGGAGGCCTACGAGCTGGTCACCTTCGACCGCGTCGAGGAAGCCCCGGCGGCGTTCCTGCCGCAGGCCCAGCCGGCCTTCGCCTGAGCCAGCCCGCCTGGAAAAAAGCCGACCCATGCAGGTCGGCTTTTTTGTTTTGGGCGCGGGTCGACGCTCAGCGGTGGTGGGCCAGCAGCGTATTGAGCGCGTCACGCAGCGGCGAATCCGGCAGGCTGCGCGCAAGCTGGTCGAGATTGGCCAGCCCGGTGGGCGTCATGCGGCCGCTGGTGCGCGGGCGTGCCACCGGCTCCACCTCCCAATCCGAATGGCGCTGCACCTCGGGCTGCACCCGCACGCGGATCGACGTGACCGGCGAGCCGCGCTGATGCAGGCGGCCGAGCAGCGTGGGCACGATCTGCCGCACCCGCGCCGCGGCCGCGCCATGCGCGGCCAGCAACAGCAGCACCTGGCCGTTGGGGTCGGACGGATCGCGCTTGATGCCGGCCACGGCCAGGCCCGCGCGCATGCCGGCGGGCAGCAGCGCCAGCACTTCGGCTTCCAGCACCGACAGCTGGCGCGCCGTCTGCAGCAGCCCCGAAACCGGGCCGGCCTTGGCCAGCCAGTCGTTGAGCGGCTTGGCGGCGGGGGTCTGCAGGGCGGGATGGGTGAAGCGGCGCATGCCTGCATTCTAGCAAGGGGCGGCGCATGCACGCGGGCAGTCCGGCCGGAAAACGGCGGCGTCCGGATGGAAGCCGGCACGGCCATCCCGGACCGCTTGCGGCAGGACCCGCGCCAGCGCTGCGCGCCATCGGCCGCGACCCCGGCCGCGACCCCGGCCGTGACCCCGGCACATGATAAACTCGGCGTTTTGCGCCAATCTATCCATTACCGCGCCCGGCCGCCGGAGCAGCCCGTCTTTGCTGGGGATGCCGCCCGGTTCCGCGCAGGTGAAAGCAATCGATGATCACGGGCCTTCTCAAGAAAGTCTTCGGCAGCCGCAATGAGCGGCTGATCAAGCAATACCGCCGCACGGTGGCGCAGATCAATGCGCTGGAGCCGAAGTACGAGCAGCTCTCCGACGACGAGCTGCGCGGCATGACCGAAGCCTTCCGGCAGCGCCACGCCGGTGGCGAATCGCTCGAGGCGCTGCTGCCCGAGGCTTTCGCCGTGTGCCGCGAGGCCAGCAAGCGCGTCATGAAGATGCGCCACTTCGACGTGCAGCTGATCGGCGGCATGGTGCTGAACGACAACAAGATCGCCGAAATGCGCACCGGCGAAGGCAAGACGCTGACCGCGACGCTGGCCGTGTACCTGAACGCCATCACCGGCAAGGGCGTGCACGTGGTGACCGTCAACGACTACCTGGCGCAGCGCGATGCCGAGTGGATGGGCCGGCTGTACAACTTCCTGGGCCTGTCGGTGGGCGTGAACCTGTCGCAGATGCCGCACGACGCCAAGCAGGCGGCGTACAACTCCGACATCACCTACGGCACCAACAACGAGTTCGGCTTCGACTACCTGCGCGACAACATGGTCTACGACCCGTCGCAGCGCGTGCAGCGCGAGCTGAACTACGCCATCGTCGACGAGGTGGACTCGATCCTGATCGACGAGGCCCGCACCCCGCTGATCATCTCCGGCCAGGCCGAGAACCAGACCGACCTGTACCAGCGCATGAACGGCATTCCCAAGCTGCTCGAGCGCCAGATCGGCGAAGAAAAGGCCGACGGCACCGGCGTCGAGAAGCCGGGCGACTACTATGTCGACGAGAAGGGCCACCAGGTCTACCTGACCGAGGCCGGCCACGAGAAGGCCGAAGAGATCCTGTCGCAGCTGGGCCTGATCGGCGAGGGCGAATCGCTGTACGCGCCGCAGAACATCACGCTGATGCACCACCTGTACGCCGCCCTGCGCGCGCACAGCCTGTTCCACCGCGACCAGCACTACGTGGTGCAGAACGACGAAGTCGTGATCGTCGACGAATTCACCGGCCGCCTGATGACCGGCCGCCGCTGGTCCGACGGCCTGCACCAGGCCGTCGAGGCCAAGGAAGGCGTCACCGTCCAGCAAGAGAACCAGACGCTGGCGACCATCACCTTCCAGAACTACTTCCGCATGTACAACAAGCTGGCCGGCATGACCGGCACGGCCGACACGGAAGCCTATGAATTCCAGGAGATCTACGGCCTGGAAGTGGTGGTGATCCCGACCAACCGCCCGACCCAGCGCAAGGACCTGCAGGACCAGATCTACAAGACCGGCAAGGAGCGCTACGACGCCGTGGTGCGCGATATCCGCGACTGCTACGAGCGCGGCCAGCCGGTGCTGGTGGGCACCACCTCGATCGAGACCTCGGAATACCTGTCGGGCCTGCTCGACCGCGAGCAGCTGCCGCACCAGGTGCTCAACGCCAAGCAGCACGAGCGCGAAGCCGAGATCGTGGCCCAGGCCGGCCGCCCCAAGATGATCACCATCGCCACCAACATGGCGGGCCGCGGCACCGACATCGTGCTGGGCGGCAATGTGGAGAAGCAGGCCGGCTTCATCGAGGCCGACCCCAGCCTGGCCGACTCTGACAAGGCCGCGCGCATCCAGCAGCTCAAGGATGAATGGCAGTCGCTGCACGAGCAGGTCAAGGCCGCCGGCGGCCTGCATATCGTCGGCACCGAGCGCCATGAATCGCGCCGCATCGACAACCAGCTGCGCGGCCGTGCCGGGCGCCAGGGCGACCCGGGCTCGTCGCGCTTCTACCTGTCGCTGGACGACCAGCTGCTGCGCATCTTCGCCGGCGACCGCGTGCGCGCCATCATGGAACGCCTGAAGATGCCCGAGGGCGAGCCGATCGAGGCCGGCATCGTCACGCGCTCGATCGAATCGGCGCAGCGCAAGGTGGAAGGCCGCAACTTCGACATCCGCAAGCAGCTGCTGCAGTACGACGACGTCGCCAACGACCAGCGCAAGGAAATCTACAAGCTGCGCAACGACGTGCTCGAGGCCAATGACGTCGGCGAGATGGTCACCAACCTGCGCGAGGGCGTGCTGATCGAGCTGTTCCGCGACCACGTGCCGGCCGACACCATGGAAGAGCAGTGGAACATCGCCGGCCTGGAAACGCGCCTGCGCGAGGACTGGGGCCTGGAAGTGCCGCTGGCGCAGACCATCGAGGGCGCGCAGAGCATCGAGGACGAGGAGCTGCTCAACCTGATCATGAAGGCCGCGGCCGAGCGCTACGACAGCAAGGTCGCCATGGTCGGCCGCGAGTCGTTCGCCGGCTTCGAGCGCTCGGTCATGCTGCAGAGCATCGACACGCACTGGCGCGAGCACCTGGCCGCGCTGGACCACCTGCGCCAGGGCATCCACCTGCGCGGCTACGCGCAGAAGGACCCCAAGCAGGAGTACAAGCGCGAGTCGTTCGAGCTGTTCGCGCGCCTGCTCGACGTGATCAAGAACGAAGTCACGCGCGTGACCTTCAACGTGCAGATCCAGTCGCCGGAAGAGTTGGAGCAGGCGTCCGAGCAGATCGAGGAAGGCCTGTCGCACCTGGAGAACGTGCAGTACAAGCACGACGAGTTCGCCGAAGGCCGCGAGCCGGTCGAGCAGGCGCCGTCGCCGCGCACCGGCACCGCCGTGGCCGCCGCCGAGCTGGCGCTCGCGGGCATGCCCAAGGTCGGCCGCAACGACCCGTGCCCGTGCGGCTCGGGCAAGAAGTTCAAGCAGTGCCACGGCAAGCTCAGCTGAACTGAGCCAGGCCGGGCACCCGGTATGACGCCGCTCCGCGAAGCACCGGAGCGGCGCAACAGGAATCGCACATGCCCGCCCTTCGCGGGCATGTTCGTCTGAGACAAGCAAGTCGCTAGCAGGAACATCGAGGAGTCCTACATGCCCGTCAATCTTCCGCTGCCGCAGGCAGAGAACCTGAAACCCGTCGCCGGCGTGGAGCTGGGCTGGGCCGAGGCCGGCATCCGCAAGCCCAACCGCAAGGACGTGCTGGTGGTGCGCGTGGCCGAAGGCAGCACGGTGGCCGGCGTCTTCACCAGCAACCGCTTCTGCGCCGCGCCGGTGCAGGTCTGCCGCGAGCATCTGGCCGCCGGAAAGGGCATCCGCGCGCTGGTGGTCAACACCGGCAATGCCAACGCCGGCACCGGCGAGCAGGGCCTGGCCAACGCCCGCGCCACCTGCGACGCGCTGGCCGCGCAGCTGGGCATCGATGCCGCGCAGGTGCTGCCGTTCTCGACCGGCGTGATTCTCGAGCAACTGCCGATGGAGCGCCTGCTGGCCGGGCTGCCCGCCGCCGTCGCCAACGCCAGCGCCGACAACTGGCTGGCCGCCGCGGAAGCGATCATGACCACCGACACGCAGCCCAAGGTCGCATCGCGCACGGTGCAGGTCGACGGCAAGACCGTGACGCTGTCGGGCATCAGCAAGGGCGCCGGCATGATCCGCCCCAATATGGCGACCATGCTCGGCTTCATCGCCATGGATGCCGCCGTGGCGCAGCCCGTGCTGCAGGCGCTGGTGACGCACGCCGCCGACCACTCCTTCAACAGCATCACCATCGACGGCGATACCTCGACCAACGATTCGTTCGTGCTGATCGCCTCGGGCAAGTCGGGCGCGGCGGTCGACCGTGCCGAAGGCGCGGCGTTTGAAGCGCTGCGCGATGCCGTGACGGGCCTGGCGCAAGAGCTGGCGCAGATGATCGTGCGCGATGGCGAAGGCGCGACCAAGCTGATGACCATCCGCGTCGAAGGCGGCAAGAACGTGGCCGAGTGCCGCCAGATCGCCTATGCGGTGGCGCATTCACCGCTGGTCAAGACCGCGTTCTATGCCTCGGACCCCAACCTGGGCCGCATCCTGGCCGCGGTGGGCTACGCCGGCGTGGACGATCTGGATGTCAACCGCGTCAACCTGTGGCTGGACGATGTCTGGGTCGCCCGCGACGGCGGCCGCAACCCCGCCTACCGCGAGGAAGACGGCCAGCGCGTGATGAAGCAGGCCGAGATCACCGTTCGCATCGCGCTCGGCCGCGGCAATGCCGAAGCCACCGTATGGACCTGCGACCTGTCGCACGACTACGTGTCGATCAACGCCGACTACCGCTCCTGAGCCCCGCCGCTTGCTTTGCTCCCCTCTCCCGCTTGCGGGAGAGGGGCCGGGGGAGAGGGCCGGCGTATCCACTAGCGCGATACCTCGCCAAGCCACCCCTCTCCCCAGGACTTTCCCATCGGGGAGAGAAAGCAAAAACCATCGGCACCATTCATTCCCTGACGCCCCGCTGCCATGTCTGACCTCGCCGCCCGCCTCGACAACTTCCTCGCCCGACTCGAACAATGGCTGCCGCCGCAACTGAGCGATGCGGACTGGCAGGAGGCGGTCGCGTTCCGCTGGCGCAAGCGCCAGAGCCTGTTCGGCAATATCGGCTACCTGCAGCCGGTACGCCAGCTGCCGCCGATCCACCTGGACGACCTGAAGAACATCGAGCGCCAGAAGGACGCCATCGTCGGCAATACGCGCCAGTTCGTGAACCGGCTGCCGGCCAACAACGTGCTGCTGACCGGCGCGCGCGGCACCGGCAAGTCGTCGCTGATCAAGGCCTGCCTCAATGCCTTCGTCCAGGACGGGCTGCGGCTGGTCGAGGTCGACAAGGACGACCTGGGCGACCTCGGCGATATCGTCGAACTGGTCTCGCAGCGGCCCGAGCGCTTCGTGATCTTCTGCGACGACCTGTCGTTCGAGGAAGGCGAATCGGGCTACAAGTCGCTCAAGTCGGCGCTGGACGGCTCGGTCGCGGCGCAGTCGGACAACGTGCTGATCTACGCCACCTCCAACCGCCGGCACCTGCTGCCGGAGTACATGAAGGACAACGAGAGCTACCGCCACACCGACGACGGCGAGATCCATCCCGGCGAAGTGGTGGAAGAGAAGATCTCGCTGTCGGAGCGCTTCGGGCTGTGGCTGTCGTTCTACCCGCCCAAGCAGGACGAGTACCTGACCATCGTCGGCCACTGGCTGCGGCATTTCGGCTGCACCGACGAGGACATCGCCGCCGCGCGCGGCGACGCGCTGGTGTGGGCGCTGGAGCGCGGCTCGCGCTCGGGCCGCGTGGCCTGGCAGTTCGCGCGCGACTGGGGCGGCAAGCACGGCAAGCCGTACCTGCCCGACGTGCCCAACGTGCCGGGCGGGGCCAAGGCATGAGCGCGTCCACGCAGAGCCCCGCACCCGCAGGCGGCAACCCGCCGCGCAAGGTCACCGAGGTCGCGGTCGGCGTGCTGGTGCAGCCCGACGGCCGCTTCCTGCTGGCGCAGCGCCCGGCCGGCAAGCCCTACGAGGGCTACTGGGAATTCCCCGGCGGCAAGCTGGAACCGGGCGAGTCGGTCGAGGCGGCGCTGGCGCGCGAGCTGCACGAAGAGCTGGGCCTTGATGTCACGCAATGCGAGCGCTGGCACATCCTGGAACATGACTACCCGCACGCCTATGTGCGGCTGCATTTCTGCAAGGTCACGGACTGGCAGGGCGAGCCCGTCGGCCGCGAAGGCCAGGCGTTCTCGTGGCAGGGCACGCCGGTGACGGTGGGGCCGCTGCTGCCGGCCACCATTCCCGTGGTGGCGTGGCTGGCCGAGGAAACGCGCAACGGCTGACCCTGCCGTCCGCGCCACTGACAAGCGGCCGCGGCGCCCGCTTGTGCGCCGCCCGGGGCCCGGCCGGCCCGGATCCACAGGAAAGGAACCTGCATGCTACGTGCCGATCGTATCGCCGACGACGTTACCCTGCCTGAACTGACCCTGCGCGGCATCATCCTCGGTGCGCTGATCACGGTCGTGTTCACCGCGTCGAACATCTACCTGGGCCTGAAGGTCGGCCTGACCTTCTCGTCGGCGATCCCGGCGGCCGTGATCTCGATGGCCGTGCTGCGGCTCTTTCCCGGCGCCAACATCCTGGAAAACAACATGGTGCAGACGCAGGCCTCGGCCGCGGGCACCCTGTCGTCGATCATCTTTATCCTGCCGGGCCTGGTGATGCTGGGCCACTGGCAGGGCTTCCCGTTCTGGCAGACGCTGGCGATCTGCGCGGCCGGCGGCATGCTGGGCGTGGTGTTCAGCATCCCGCTGCGCCATGCCATGGTGGTGCAGAGCGAGCTGCCCTACCCGGAGGGCGTGGCCGCGGCGGAAATCCTGCGCGTGGGCAGCGCCGCGCCGGCTGAAGCCGCACCGGGCCAGAAGCCGCAGGCGACCGGCCTGGCCGACCTGATGGCCGGGGGCCTGGTCGCGGGGCTGTTCAGCTTTGCCGCGAGCGGGCTGCGCGTGCTGGCCGAGGGCGCCAACTTCTGGCTGTCGGCGGGCGCCTCGGTGGTGCGGCTGTCGATGGGCTTCTCGCTGGCGCTGGTGGGAGCGGGCTACCTGGTCGGCATCGTCGGCGGGCTGGCGATGCTGCTCGGGCTGGTGCTGACCTGGGGCGTCGCGGTGCCGTGGCTGACCGCCGTCACGCCGCGCCCGGACGGCGCCACGCTGTCGGCGTTCGGCACCATGGTATGGAGCCAGCAGGCGCGCTTTATCGGCGCCGGCACCATCGGCATTGCCGCGATCTGGACGCTGCTGTCGCTGGCGAAGCCGATGCTTTACGGCATCCGCGCCTCGTTCGGCGCGCTGCAGGCAGGTCCGGCGGGGCAGGGCAGCGTGCCGCGCACGCAGCAGGACATGCCGGCGAAGTGGATCGGCCTGGTGATGCTGGCGCTGCTGGCGGTGCTGGTGACGGTGTTCGCCTGGTTCCTCGCGCCGGCGCCGCTCGATGGCGGCGCGCGCTGGCGCCTGGTGGTCTACGCGGTGGTGTTCGCCTTCATCTTCGGTTTCCTGGTGGCGGCGGCGTGCGGCTACATGGCCGGACTGGTGGGCTCGTCGGCCAGCCCGATTTCGGGCATCGGCATCATCGCGGTGATCCTGGTGTCGCTGCTGATCCTGCTGGCGGGGCAGGCCGACGGGCTGCTGGCCACGCCCGAGGGCGGCAAGTTTGCGATCGCGCTGGCGATCTTCACCACCTCGGCGGTGGTGGCGGTAGCCTCGATCGCCAATGACAACCTGCAGGACCTGAAGACCGGCTGGCTGGTGGGCGCCACGCCGTGGCGCCAGCAGGTGGCGCTGCTGATCGGCTGCGTGGTGGGCGCCGCGGTGATCCCGCCGGTGCTGGAGCTGCTCTACAGCGCCTACGGCTTCGCCGGCGCGCTGCCGCGTGCGGGCATGGACCCGAACCAGGCGCTGGCCGCGCCGCAGGCGACGCTGATGACCGCCATCGCCACCGGCATCTTCACCCACCAGCTCAACTGGACCATGATCCTGATCGGCATCGGGCTGGGCGTGGTGCTGATCGCCATCGACGAGATGCTGCGCCGCCGTGGCGGCGCGGCGCGCCTGCCGGTGCTGGCGGTGGGCATCGGCATCTACCTGCCGCCGACGATCAGCTCGGCGCTGGTGGTGGGGGCGGTGCTGTCGTGGCTGTTGCTGCGCGCCGAGCGCCGCCGCGCCAGCGCGCGCGGCGACGATGTGAAGCTGGCGCTGGAGCATGCCGAGCGGCGCGGCACGCTGCTGGCATCCGGGCTGATCGTCGGCGAAAGCCTGGTCGGCGTGATGCTGGCCGCGGTGATCGGCCTGTCGGGCAGCGATGCGCCGCTGGCGCTGGTGGGGGGCGGGTTTGAAGCCACCGCGCAGTGGCTGGGCCTGGCGGTGTTCGTGCTGGTGTGCGTGGGCTTTTACCGCCGCGTGCTGGCGGCGGCGCACTGAGGGCGAGGGCGCGTCAGTCGCGCGCCTTCAGTCGTCCTCGTCTTCTGACTGGTCGGCGGAGGTCTCGCCCGGCTTGCCGCCGATCACGTATTTCTCCGACGCCCAGGCGCCAAGATCGATCTGCTTGCAGCGTTCGGAACAGAACGGGCGGAATTTGTTGTCGGGCACCCAGGCCACCTCGGTGCCGCAGGTGGGGCATTTGACGACAGCAGGCATGGCGTTCAGCGCAGGCTTCAGAAATTGCAGAGTTTCAGCAGGAACGGGATATCGGCATCGACCGAGCGCGGGCGCAGGTCGCCGTCCTGCTGCGTGAAGCGCACCCACAGCATGTACTTGTTGGCGCTCATCTCGGGGATGAAGGCCAGCAGCGAATCGTCCAGGTACACCTGCATCAGCTGGTAGCTGCGGCCCGACAGCATCTGCTGGTAGCTGCCGCCGGTGGCGATCACCTTGCCGCTCTGGCCGGCTTCGCGCAGCAGCCGCAGCACGATGGTGGTGCCCATGCGCAGCGATACCAGCGGACGCGCCCATTTCAGGATATCGGCGCGGCGGTCCTCGGCGGGACGGTGCTGCCATGCATAGTAGGCGGGCAGGTCGAACTCGCAGGTGCCGCCAGGAATGATCGCGCGGCTGCGGATGCTGGTCAGCCACTCGTTGTCGGTCAGCAGCTGGCCGGCCTTGCCGACAGTCTGGTTGAGCAGCGCGATGCCCTGCTCGATCTCGCCGATCACCGAGTCGAGCGCGTCCTGGTCGATCTGCGGGTTGGCGCGCAGCGGCGCCAGCGCCTGGCGCTGGCGCTCCAGTTCCTTGATCAGGTCGGTCTTCAGGTCGGCGCGGCCGGCGACGTCGATGATCTCGAACAGCGTGGTCAGCGCGACATGATGCTGCTGGGCATGATCCTGGCCGAGGAAGTATTCCAGCCGATCGAACAGGTCCTCCAGGCGCAGGAGTGTCCTGATGCGTTCGTTGAAAGGGTATTCGTACAGAATCAAGTGCTGTGTCCGTGCAGGGCGTCGGGCGCTTCAGGGGCGGCCCGGTGCAGAATGAGGCCCGGGAAATACCGGAAAGGGCGATCTATGCGTGTGGGATAGCGGCACTATGCGGCGATTTCCCGGCATGTTCCAGCGCATTCTATGCGAGACAAGGTCCGAGGACAATGTCGCGCGCATGATGCAATGCGCCAGAGCGCCGGCCCGGCGCGTCATGAATGGACCGTGCCCGCGCCCGACAGTTCACGGTAGTAGCGGTCGAGCCGGTCGACCTGCGCCACCAGCGCCTGCACCGGCCCGTCGTTGTCGATGACGTCGTCGGCACATGCCAGGCGCGCGGCGCGCGTCGCCTGCCTGGCCATGATCGCCAGCACCTGTTCGCGGCTGAAGCCGTTGCGCGACATCACGCGCGCCACCTGCGTGGCTTCGCTGCAGTCGACCACCAGCACGCGGCCCACGCGCTCGCGCCACGAGCCCGATTCCACCAGCAGCGGCACCACGTAGATCAGGTAGGGATGCGCGCCGGCATCACGGATCGACTGCGCGCGTTCGGTGGTCAGCGCACGGATCAGCGGATGCGTGATGGCTTCGAGCCGCGCCTTTGCGGCGGCGTCGGCAAACACCAGCGCGCGCATCGCGTCACGGTCCATGGCACCGTCCGGGCGCAGGCAGGCGGGACCGAAGGCCTCGACCAGCGCCGGGATGGCGCGCCCGCCCGGGGCGGTGATCTCGTGCGCAAGCAGGTCGGTGTCGATGATCGCGGCGCCGCGCGCGGCGAACATGTCGGCCACGCGAGTCTTGCCGCTGCCGATGCCGCCGGTCAGTCCGATTTCCAGCATGTGAGGTTTGTGTCAGCCGTCGTTGCCGCAACGATACCAGCTTCGGCCGCGGTCCGATGCGGGCCGCGCGACCCTTACCAGGCAAACAGCGGCAGCACCCCGGGTCCGAACAGCAGCACCACCACGCCAGCCAGCGCAATGAAGGGCCCGAACGGGAACGGCGTGTCGCGCTGCTGGCGGCGCAGCGCGATATTGACCAGCCCGAACACCACCCCGGCCACCGACGACAGCAGCACCAGCGCCGGCAGCGCCTGCCAGCCGAACCAGGCACCGAGCGCCGCCATCAGCTTGAAGTCGCCAAAGCCCATGCCTTCCTTGCCGCGCAGCAGCCGGAACAGCCAGTAGGCAAGCCACAGCACCAGGTAGCCGGCGGCGGCGCCGATCACCGCGTCGGGCAGCGCCACGAACAGGCCGGCGACGTTCAGCAGCAGCCCGATCCACAGTAGCGGCAGCGTGATCTGGTCGGGCAGCAACTGCGTATCGGCATCGATCATGGTCAGCGCCAGCAGTCCCCACACCAGCACCAGCGCGGCCAGCGCCTGCGCGCCCGGGCCGAAGCGCCATGCCACCAGCGCGCTCAGCACGGCGCAGGCCAGTTCCACCAGCGGATAACGCACGCTGATCGGCGCCTTGCACGCCGAGCAGCGGCCGCGCAGCAACAGGTAGCTCAGCACCGGCACGTTTTCCCACGGGGCGATGGCATGGCCGCAATGCGGGCAGGCCGAGCGCGGCACCATCAGGTTGTAGCGGCCGGGGTAGGGCAGCGGGTCGCCGCGCAGCTCGGCGATATAGTTGGCCTCGTCGCGCTCCATCATGCGCGGCACGCGGTGGATCACCACGTTGAGGAAACTGCCGACCACCAGCCCCAGCAGCGCGGCGGCCGCCACCAGGAACACGGGCGGCAGCGCCGTCAGTGCGTGCAGCAGCGGGGCGGTTCCGGTTGCGGCTCCAGCTGGATAGGGAGATGCGGACCACGCAAACTGCATCGCTTACACCACCTGTCCCAGCTTGAAGATCGGCAGGTACATCGCCACCACCATGCCGCCGATCAGCACGCCCAGCACCACGATGATCAGCGGCTCGATCAGGCTGGAGATGGCGGCGACGGCATCGTCGACCTCGCGCTCGTAGAATTCCGCAACCTTCAGCAGCATGTTGTCCAGCGCGCCGGATTCTTCGCCGATCTGCGTCATCTGCAGCACCATGTTGTCGAACACATGGGTCGCCTGCATCGCGTTGGTCAGGCTGGTGCCGATGCGCACCGATTGCTCGATCTCGCGGGTGGCGTCGTAGTAGACCCAGTTGCCGGCCGCGCCCGCCACCGACTCCATCGATTCCACCAGCGGCGTGCCGGCCGCGAACATCGTCGCCAGCGTGCGGGTCCAGCGCGCGATCACGGCTTTGCGGAACAGGCTGCCGAAGATCGGCAGCTTCAGCAGCGCGCGGTCGGTGGCGCGCTGCACCTTTTCGGATTTCTTCAGCGCGCGCAGGTAGAAGCTGATGCCGGCCACCGGCGCGCCGATCACCAGGTACCAGTACTGGACAAAGAAGTCCGAGATCGCGATTACCAGCAGCGTCGGTGCCGGCAGGTTGGCGCCGAAGCTGGAGAACACGCCCTTGAACGCCGGGATCACGAACAGCATCAGGATCACCGTGACGGCAAAGGCGACGGTCAGCACGGCGATCGGGTAGATCATCGCGGACTTGATCTGCCCCTTCAGCGCGATGGTCTTCTCCATGTAGAGCGACAGGCGCTCCAGCAGCGAATCGAGGATGCCGCCCTGTTCGCCGGCATCGATCAGGTTGCAGTACAGCGTATCGAAGTACTTCGGATGGCGCCGGAACGCCGCGGCCATGCTGCTGCCGGCCTCGATGTCGAAGCGGATGTCGGACAGCAGCTGGGTGAAGTTGGGGTTCACGTGCCCGCGCGCGATGATGTCGATCGACTGCAGCAGCGGGATGCCGGCCTTGAGCATGGTCGACAGCTGCCTCGTGAAGTAGGCGATGTCCTTCTCGGTGATCTTGCGCCCGCGCGCGGCCTTGCGCTTCTTCAGCCTGACGATGGTCAGGCCCTGCTTGCGCAGGGTCGCGGTGACCTCGGCCTGGTTCTCGGCGCGCAACTCGCCGGTGAAGGTCTTGCCCTTGCGGTCCTTGCCTTCCCACTCGAAGATGTACTGGGTGGGGGCCTTGCGTCCCTTCCCTGATTTGGCCCGTGACGGTGCCGCCGTCCGGGCGCCCGCTGCTGGTGCGCGCGTCGCCATGGTATTGACCCCCGATGTAAATGACGCTTGTGGTGCGTCTTGTCTTTACGTTGTGTCCTGCTTCCCTACGTGTTCGTGGTCGCCAGCACTTCTTCGAGTGACGTGACGCCCTGCCTGACCTTCAGCAGCCCCGCTTCGCGCAACGATAGCACGCCGTCCTTGCGCGCCTGCTCGGCAATCTGCAGCGCGGTGCCATGCGCCAGGATGATCTCCTGCATGGCCTCGGTGATCGGCATTACCTGGTAGATGCCGCAGCGGCCCTTGTAGCCACTGCCGTTGCAGCGCTCGCAGCCGACCGGATGCCAGGGCTGCCAGCTGCCGTCCAGGTCGCGCTCGCGGAAGCCCGCTTCCAGCAAGGCCTCGCGCGGGATCTCGCCCTGGCGCTTGCAGGTGCACAGCCGCCGCGCCAGCCGCTGCGCTGTGATCATCAGCACGCTCGACGCAATATTGAACGGGGCCACGCCCATGTTCATCAGGCGGGTCAGCGTGGTCGGCGCGTCGTTGGTGTGCAGCGTCGACAACACCAGGTGGCCGGTCTGCGCGGCCTTGATGGAAATGTCGGCGGTTTCCAGGTCGCGGATCTCACCGACCATGATGATGTCCGGATCCTGGCGCAGGAACGACCGCAGCGCAGCGGCGAAGGTCAGCCCGGCCTTGTCGTTGACATTGACCTGGTTGATCCCCGGCAGCTGGATTTCAGCCGGGTCCTCGGCCGTGGAGATATTGATGTCGCCCTGGTTCAGCAGGTTCAGGAAGGTGTACAGCGAGACGGTCTTGCCGCTGCCGGTGGGGCCGGTCACCAGCACCATGCCGTAGGGGCGCTTGATCACGTCCAGCAGCAGCGCCTTCTGCTCCGGCTCGTAGCCGAGCTGGTCGATGTCGAGCTTGTCGGACGACGATTCCAGGATCCGCATCACGATCTTCTCGCCGAACAGCGTGGGCAGCGTTGACACGCGGAAGTCCACCGCCTTCTCGACGGTTTCCTTGGCATCCTTGTCCTTGGGCAGCGCGATCAGCAGCTTCATGCGGCCGTCCTGCGGCACGCGCTTTTCAGAAATATCCAGGCGCGACAGCACCTTGATGCGGGTCGCGATCTTGTCGCGGATATCCAGCGGCGGGCGCGCGACTTCCTGCAGCACGCCGTCGACGCGGAAGCGGATGCGGTAGAAGGTTTCGAACGGCTCGAAGTGCAGGTCCGAGGCGCCGCGGTGGAAGGCCTCGGTCAGCAGCTTCTGCAGGAAGCGCACCACCGGGGCGTCGTCGATATTGTCGGCCGTGGTGCGGTTGCGCTGGTTGCCGGCGGCGGCCACCGGATCGTATTCGATCAGCTTGCGCTCGGCCTGCACCGGCGAGATGTTCTTCAGCGTGCCCAGCGCCTCGCCGGCGGCGCGCACATGCTTCATCAGCTTGTCGTGCTCGACCACCACCGCTTCGACCGGCAGCTTGTACTTGTCGCGGATCGCGTCCAGGCCGGCCTGGTTGGACGGATCGGAAGTCGCCAGCACCAGCCGGTTCTCGCGCCGGCCCAGCGGCAGCAGCCGGTGGGCATGGAATTCACGGTTGCCGGCCAGCGCCGGCGGCACCTTGGCCAGGTTGTACTGGGCCAGGTCGAGCAGCGGCAGCTGGTACTTGTCCGCGGCGAACAGCGCCAGGTCGTGCGCGCTCATGGTGCCGCTGCCGACGATCTCGTCGATCAGCTGCGATTGCTTTTCACGCGCGGCCTGCTCCAGCTGAGCAAGCAGGGCGGGCGCGATACGCCGGCTCTGGGCCAGGGCAAGTCCGAGTGTCATGGCAGGTGCGCGATGCGGTTAGGCGGTAAGGCGTGCAGGCGAGGGCGGACGGACCCACGTCCCCCGGGCTCGGGGCAGTTTGACGCTGGGGTCACTTTTTGTAAAGGCGATGAGGGCCCGGTATTGGCGTTTGCGCGACACGGGCGCAACCCTACTTGCGCGGGGCTCAGTCCCACGGGGTTGGAACACCAGCATCATGGCAATTTGCGAATTGCCTCAATCCCCATTGGTCCCTGGACCAGCCATGCTTCCCGGCGTGGTGGCTCGCCGGCATCGCGGCGATGCCTGATCTGTTATAGAGTCAAAAATGAGTGTATAACATCGCATGAGGCGAAACTACAAGATGCCGAACTAATGAAATACCTGAGGGCACAAAGGAATGGACACGATGACCGCTGAAGATCTGCTGCATGCCCTTGGCGAGTTGCCCCCGCGGGAGCGCATCACGTTCTTCACACTGATCGGGCAGCAAGCCTTTGGCGATGAGAACTTCTCGCACGAGGAAGTCTTCGGCCATCTGGCGGAGGAGGATTTCACCGCGGCAGAGGCTGCCCAGTACCTCGAAATCTCGATGGCTACCTTCCGCCGGCTGGTGCGCGATGGCAAGGTGGCGCCACGGGCGGAAGTCGGGCGCAGCCAGCTTTTCTCCGTCGCGCAGCTGAAGGCATTCAAGCGACAGCGCAAAGCCATCAAGGGCTGAGGAGGAGGGGTAGAAAGACAAAAAGCCGAACCAACTTTCGTTGATTCGGCTTCTTAAATCTGGTCGGGGTGAGAGGATTCGAACCTCCGGCCTCTACGTCCCGAACGTAGCGCTCTACCAGGCTAAGCTACACCCCGATTTGGTTTGCTGGCAAACGCTTCAGCGTCAGCAGCAAAGAACGTAAGTTTAGCAGCGTTTTTTTGGGAATGGAAGAGGGTGGAGGGAAACGCGCGCATCCCGCCGCGGCCCTCCCGCCGCCCGTCGCGGTTCAGGACTGGCGCTGCAGCGAGAACGCGCAGAGCTGGATCAGCGTTTCCTTCAGCTCGGACGGCGGAAACTGCCGCGCCGCCTGCTCGGCGGCTTCGGCTTCGCGCCGTGCGGCTTCGAAGGTGACCTCGAGCGCGCCGCTGGCATGGATCGCGGCAAAGACCGCGTCGAAATGCTCGGTGCCGCCCTGCACGATCGCGTCGCGCGCCAGCTGGCGCTGCTCGGCCGTGCCGTGTTCCATCAGGTGCAGCAGCGGCAGGGTGGGCTTGCCTTCGCGCAGGTCGTCGCCGGCGTTCTTGCCCATCTGCTCGGCGCTGGCGGTGTAGTCCAGCATGTCATCGATCAGCTGGAAGGCGGTGCCGATGCGGCGGCCGTATTCGGCGGCGGCTTCTTCCATCTGCGCGTCGGCGCCGGCCAGCACGGCGCCCAGCTGCGCGGCGGCCTCGAACAGCTTGGCGGTCTTGTAGCGGATCACCTGCAGGTAGCGCTCGACGGTGACGTCGGGGTCGTGCATGTTCAGCAACTGCAGCACCTCGCCCTCGGCGATCACGTTGGTCGCGTTCGACAGGATCTCCATGATGCGCATGCTGCCGGCATCGACCATCATCTGGAACGCGCGCGAATAGAGGAAGTCGCCCACCAGCACGCTGGCGGCGTTGCCGAATACCGCGTTGGCGGTATCGCGCCCGCGCCGCAGCTCGGACTCGTCGACGACATCGTCGTGCAGCAGGGTGGCGGTGTGGATGAATTCCACGACGGCGGCCAGCTCATGGTGGCGATTGCCGTCATAGCCCATCGCGCGCGCCGTCAGCAGCAGGATCACCGGGCGCAGGCGCTTGCCGCCGGCACCGATGATGTATTCGCCGATCTGTTCGATCAGCGGGACTTCGGAAGACAGCCGCTGGCGGATAACAGCATCGACCGCGCGCATGTCTGCAGCGACCGGGGCAAGCAAGGCAGTGGCGGAAGGCTGGGGCAAGATGATCACCGTTACGCAAAACCGGTCGATTATATGCGATGCACGCGGCGTTCTACGCATGGCCCGCATTGTTGCCGGGCGATGGCTTCAGGGTTTGCGCGCAGCGGCGCCGGCGAGCGGCGCCACTATAATGCGGCCATGGACAAGCCCGTACCCCGCCGCCAACTGCGCCGCACCGCCTGGTGGGTGGCGTTTGCCGCACTGGCGGGGTTCCTTCTGGCCGATCTGACCTGAACGGACAGCCGGCGATTGTGCCGGCCGCGCCGCTCACAGGCTATGTGCCTGTTTTCTTTGCAGTTTTCCCCGATCTCGTTTACAATTCCCGGTTTCCTCCGGTAGTCGCTCGCCTTGCGGGTTCTTGCCGGTCGGGAGATAACCGGGCCGCATCGCGCGGCTTCGGCGTTTTATTCACATCCGAGAGGTTCGACAATGTACGCGGTCGTAAAAACCGGCGGCAAGCAATACAAGGTTGCTGCTGGCGAAAAACTGAAAGTAGAACAGATACCGGCAGACATTGGCGCAGAAATCACGCTCGACCAGGTGCTCGCAGTGGGCGCCGGCGACCAAATCAAGTTTGGTACGCCGCTGGTGAGCGGGGCTTCCGTCAAGGCTACCGTTATCTCCCAGGGTCGTCACGACAAGGTGAAGATCTTCAAGATGCGCCGTCGCAAGCACTACCAGAAGCGTCAGGGCCATCGTCAGAATTACACCGAACTGCGCATCGAAGCGATCGTTGCCTGATCGATCGAGCGTAATCCGGTAAAGCGACAGGAGTAAGACATGGCACAGAAAAAAGGCGGCGGTTCCACGCGGAACGGCCGTGATTCCGAATCGAAGCGTCTGGGCGTGAAGGTGTTTGGTGGCCAGGCCATCAACGCCGGCGGCATCATCATCCGCCAGCGCGGTACCCGCGTGCATGCCGGCGACAACGTCGGCGTGGGCAAGGACCACACGCTGTTCGCCCTGGTCGACGGCCACGTGCAGTTCGCCGTCAAGGGCCCTGCCAAGAAGCAGCAAGTCAGCGTCGTCCCGGCGGCCTGATCAAAGCCTTTGCAGCATGAAAGGCCCCGCAACGCTTGCGGGGCTTTTTCTTTTCTGGCGAAGTAAACTACGCCGGCGGCCGGTCTGCCGATCCATCACGGAAAACCCATCATGAAGTTCATCGACGAAGCCCGAATCGAAGCCATCGCCGGCAACGGCGGCAATGGCAGCGCCTCGTTCCGGCGCGAGAAGTTTGTGCCCTTCGGCGGCCCGGATGGTGGCGACGGCGGCCGCGGCGGCAGCGTGTTCGCCGTGGCGGACCGCAATATCAATACGCTGATCGACTTCCGCTACGCCAAGAAGCACGTGGCCAGGAACGGCGAGAATGGCCGCGGCTCCGATTGCTACGGCGCGGCTGGCGAAGACATTACGCTGCGCATGCCGGTGGGCACGCTGATCACCGACATGGACACCGGCGAGGTCATCGCCGACCTGACCGAGCATGGCCAGCGCGTGTGCCTGGCCGAAGGCGGCATGGGCGGCTGGGGCAATCTGCACTTCAAGTCCAGTACCAACCGCGCGCCGCGCCAGCAGGTCGACGGCAAGCCGGGCGAGCGCCGCATGCTCAAGCTGGAACTGAAGGTGCTGGCCGACGTCGGCCTGCTGGGCATGCCCAACGCCGGCAAGTCGACCTTTATCTCGCATATCTCCAACGCGCGCCCCAAGGTGGCGGACTATCCGTTCACCACGCTGCACCCCAACCTGGGCGTGGTGCGCGTGGACCACGAGCAATCGTTCGTGGTTGCCGACATCCCCGGCCTGATCGAAGGCGCGGCCGAGGGCGCGGGCCTGGGCCACCAGTTCCTGCGCCACCTGCAGCGCACCGGGCTGCTGCTGCATATCGTCGACCTGGCGCCGTTCGACGAAGCGGTCGACCCGGTCGCCGAGGCCAAGGCCATCGTCAACGAGCTGAAGAAGTACGACGAAACCCTGTACGACAAGCCGCGCTGGCTGGTGCTGAACAAGCTCGACATGGTGCCCGCGGACGAGCGCGCCGCCCGCGTCAAGGACTTCCTCAAGCGCTACAAGTGGAAGGGCCCGGTGTTCCAGATCTCGGCGCTGACCGGCGAAGGCTGCCGCGAGCTGATCTATGCGATCAAGGACCACCTGCAGGCGATCAAGGCCGAAGAGGCCGCGGCGCTGGCAGAGCCGGACATCCGCCTGGACGAGCGGCTGCACAACGTCGACCAGGGGCAGGGCGAGGCATAAGAGGGCAACGGTTTGCTCCCCTCTCCCGCCTGCGGGAGAGGGGCGGGGGTGAGGGCGGGGGCCCGATCAGGCGTGGCGCCTTGTCAAACCACCCCTCACCCTGCCCTCTCCCCATGAGGGGAGAGGGGAACACAATGGGGCGGCGCAGTCCCCCGTATAAAACGCGTTCCTAGAGACAGGATTCCCGTCATGCAATCGGTCATCGCGCAGGCAAAGCGCATCGTCGTCAAAGTCGGCTCCAGCCTGGTCACCAACGACGGCAAGGGGCTGGACCACGACGCCATCGCCCGCTGGGCGGCCCAGATCGCCAAGCTGCGCGTGGCCGGCAAGGAAGTGGTGCTGGTCAGTTCCGGCGCCATTGCCGAAGGCATGCAGCGACTCGGCTGGGCGCGCCGTCCGAAGGAAATCCATGAGCTGCAGGCCGCCGCCGCGGTGGGCCAGATGGGGCTGGCGCAGGTCTATGAAAGCCAGTTCGGCCGCTATGGCATCCGCACCGCGCAGGTGCTGCTGACCCACGCCGACCTGGCCGACCGCGAGCGCTACCTGAACGCCCGCTCGACGCTGCTGACGCTCTTGTCGCTGGGCGTGGTGTCGATCATCAACGAGAACGACACCGTGGTCACCGACGAAATCAAGTTCGGCGACAACGACACGCTGGGCGCGCTGGTCACCAACCTGATCGAAGGCGACGCGCTGGTGATCCTGACCGACCAGCGCGGCCTGTACACCGCCGATCCGCGCAAGGACCCGGCCGCGCAGTTCGTCGACGAAGCCCTGGCCGGCACGCCCGAGCTGGAGGCGATGGCCGGCGGCGCGGGCACGTCGATCGGCCGCGGCGGCATGCTGACCAAGATCCTGGCGGCCAAGCGCGCGGCCAAGTCGGGCGCGCATACCACCATCGCCTCGGGCCGCGAGGCCAATGTGCTGGAACGCCTGGCGGCCGGCGAGGCGATCGGCACCCAGCTGCTGGCGCCGACCGGCCGGCTGACCGCGCGCAAGCAGTGGATGGCCGACCACCTGCAGCTGCGCGGCCGCGTGGTGATCGATGCCGGCGCGGTCGAGAAGCTCACCAGCGGCGGCAAGTCGCTGCTGCCGATCGGCGTGGTCGAAGTGCAGGGCGAATTCGCCCGCGGCGAGGTCATTGCCTGCGTCGATGCGCAGGGCAAGGAGGTGGCGCGCGGCATCACCAATTATTCCAGCGCGGAGGCGCGGCTGATCGCGCGCAAGCCGTCGTCCGAGATCGAATCCGTGCTCGGCCACCTGAACGAGCCCGAACTGATCCATCGCGACAACCTGGTTCTGGTCTGAGCGACGCAAACAAAAACGGCGGGACTGCCTGGCAGCCCCGCCGTTTTTTTATGCCCGCTCCGCGCGCTTCAGCGCTTGAGCGGCGCGCGCGATTGCAGCTCGCGCACCATGTCCGCGGGCTTGCCGGCCACGGTGCGGCCCTCGCAGAAGAAATCGATCGCCAGCGTGGCGGCGTAGGCGTTGCTGACGCCGCTCTGCATGCGGTGCCAGGTCTCGCCGTAGTCGCTGGTGTTGGGCACCCACTCGGTGGCGCCCGGCGGCAGGGTCGCATACAGCTTGCGCTCGAACGCGTCGCAGCGCATCCCTTCAAAGGTCACGTTGCGGGCGCCGCTCTGGCTGGTGGTGACGGCGGTGTAGCGCACCACGTTGTCCTTGCCCACCGAAATCGACTTGCTGTCCACCGCGAACGACAGCGTGCCGGTGCCCGCCACCGAGAACGGAATCAGGTTGGCCTCCTGCGGCAATGCCGGCAGCATGGCCTTGGCTTCCTCGAAGGTCTTGGGCGCGAACGGGTTGTTCCAGGTGCTTTCTTCCTCCGCCATCTCCTTGCCGGTGGTCTTGCAGCCGGCCAGCGCCAGGCTGGCCGCGGCAAGCAGCAATGCGGCAGCGCTCAGGCCGCCGCGGCGGCCCACGCCGGTCAAACTAGTCATCAGTGCTCCGTGTAGTGGATACCGGCGTCGCCGGCGAAACGTACTCGGCCGCGGCCGGGGCTTCGGCATTGCCGTCGGCGTCTGCCTGCTGCGCGGCCTGGGCGCGGCTGAGCGCCTGTCCGCGCGGCCCGCCGTGGCGTCCGTGCACGCCGTGGGCAGCATGGGCGCCATGGGTCCCGTACGGGCTGAGCGGCACGCGCGGATGCCGGTTCAGGAAGCGTGACAATTCCGTCAGCGCCATCTGGTAGACATCGCGCTTGAATTCGATCACGGCCTCGAGCGGCACCCAGTAGTGGCTCCAGCGCCAGGCATCGAACTCCGGATGCTCGGTGGCGCGCAGGTGGATGTCGCAGTCCCTGCCGGCCATGCGCAGCAGGAACCAGATTTGTTTCTGGCCCTTGTAGTGGCCGCGGATCTCGCGGCGGATGAACTTGTCCGGCACCTCGTAACGCAGCCAGTCGCGCGTGCGACCGACGATCCTGACGTGCTCCGGAAGCAGGCCGATTTCCTCATGCAGTTCGCGGTACATGGCCTGTTCCGGCGTTTCGCCGTACTTGATGCCGCCTTGCGGAAACTGCCAGGAATGTTCGCCGATTCGCTTGCCCCAGAAAACCTCGTTTCTTGCGTTGAGGAGGATGATGCCGACGTTCGGGCGAAAGCCTTCACGATCGAGCATGACTGCACCTCGAATCCTTTAGAATTACGCTGATTATAAAGGAAGCGCGCAGCCGGGCCCGGACCGGGGGATGGTGGTTTTCCCCGAGCAGAAGGGCAGTTTCAGGCGCGTGCGCATAATTCAGCGCCGCCGGCCCCCCGGATTCTGCCGGGACGGATTTTTCCGACCTCGGCGGCCCAGAGAGAAATTACGGATGAAAGCCTCGCAATTCTTCATTTCCACCCTCAAGGAAGCGCCCGCCGACGCGGAAATCGTTTCGCACAAGCTGATGATGCGCGCCGGCATGATCAAGAAGCTGGGTGCCGGCATCTACAACTACATGCCGATCGGGCTGCGCGTGATCCGCAAGGTGGAAAACATCGTGCGCGAGGAAATGAACCGGGCCGGCGCGGTGGAGCTGTCGATGCCGGTGATCCAGCCGGCCGAGCTGTGGCAGGAGACCGGCCGCTGGGACAAGATGGGCCCCGAGCTGCTGCGCCTGAAGGACCGCCATGAGCGCGACTTCGCGGTCCAGCCGACTTCGGAAGAAGTGGTGACCGACATCGCCCGCTCCGAGATTCGCAGCTACAAGCAGCTGCCGGTCAATTTCTACCAGATCCAGACCAAGTTCCGCGACGAGCGCCGGCCGCGCTTCGGCATCATGCGCGGGCGCGAGTTCACCATGAAGGACGCTTACTCCTTCGACCGCGACACCGACGGCCTGCGCAAGTCGTACGAGAACATGTACGACGCCTATGTGCGCATCTTCCGCCGCTTCGGGCTGGAATTCCGCGCCGTGGCGGCCGACAACGGCGCCATCGGCGGCTCGGGCTCGCATGAGTTCCACGTCATCGCCGAGACCGGCGAAGACGCCATCGTCTATTGCCCCACCTCGGCCTACGCCGCCAACATGGAGGCCGCCGAGGCGCTGCCGCTGGTGGCCGAGCGCGCCGCGCCCACGCAAGACCTGGTCAAGACCTTCACTCCGGAGAAGGTCAAGTGCGAGCAGGTCGCCGAATTCCTGAACGTTCCGCTGGAGACCAACGTCAAGTCGATCGTGCTCGCCACCGACGGCGACGCCGGCACCCAGATCTGGCTGCTGCTGATCCGCGCCGACCACGAGCTGAACGAGGTCAAGGCGTCCAAGGTGCCGGGGCTGGCGGACTTCCGCTTTGCCACCGAGAACGAGATCGTCGAAGCCTTCGGCTCTCCCCCCGGCTACCTCGGCCCGATCGACATGAAGAAGCCGGTCAAGGTGGTCGCCGACCGCACCGTCGCCAACATGAGCGACTTTATCTGCGGCGCCAACTACCGCGACTACCACTACACCGGCGTCAACTGGGGCCGCGACCTGCCCGAGCCGATCGTCGCCGACCTGCGCAACGTGGTGGCGGGCGACGCCTCGCCGGACGGCCAGGGCACGCTGGAAATCTGCCGCGGCATCGAGGTGGGCCACGTGTTCATGCTGGGCACGCGCTACTCGGAATCGATGAACGCCACCTTCCTGGACGAGAACGGCAAGACCCGGCCGATGCAGATGGGCTGCTACGGCATCGGCATCACCCGCATCCTGGGCGCGGCGATCGAGCAGAACTTCGATGAGCGCGGCATCATCTGGCCGGCCGCGATCGCCCCGTTCGCGGTGGTGATCTGCCCGGTGGGTTACGACCGCTCCGAAGCCGTCAAGGCCGAGGCCGACCGCATCCATGCCGAGCTGCTCGCCGCCGGCGTCGACGTGATCCTGGACGACCGCGGCGAGCGCCCGGGCGTGATGTTTGCCGACTGGGAGCTGATCGGCGTGCCGCACCGCGTGGTGGTGGGCGACCGCGGCCTGAAGGAAGGCAAGGTCGAGTACCAGGGCCGGCGCGACGCGCAGGCCACCGCCGTCGGCGTGGCCGAAGTGGTCGGCCACGTGCGCAGCCTGCTGGCGAACTGAGCCCCATGCGCGCCGTCCGCGGCACGACCGCCGCAGCCGCCGCCCGCCGCCTGGCGGGCGCGCTGCTGGTATCTCTGCTGGTAGCCCTGCTGGCCCTGGCGGCCACGGCGGCGCACGCCGGCGCGCAGAAGGAAGAAGACCTGGCCGATTCGGTGCGCGGCGCGCTGGCCGCGGCCATTGCCGATGACCGGCCGTTGCGGCCGGTGTTCGCGTCCGGCGGCGAGCGCCTGGCCTACCTGAAGTGGCTGGGCGAGATGTCGGCGCGGCTGGCGTCGCGCATCCCCGAGCCGCAGGTGCGGGTCGAACTGATCGAGGTGGCCTACTACGAGGCCAAGCGCGCCGGCCTTGAGCCCGCGCTGGTGCTGGGCCTGATCCAGGTCGAAAGCAACTTCCGCAAGTACGCGATCAGCTCGGCCGGGGCGCGCGGGCTGATGCAGGTGATGCCGTTCTGGGTGCGCACCATTGGCGACAGCGACGCGCGCAAGCTGTTCCACCTGCAGAGCAACCTGCGCTACGGCTGCACCATCCTGCGCTACTACCTGGACCGCGAGCAGGGCGACCTGTACCTGGCGCTGGGCCGCTACAACGGCAGCCGCGGCCGCCCGGAATATCCCAACGCGGTGCTGGCGGCGTGGAAGCGCTGGCAGTATTCCGAAGCCACCGTCACCGTGGCCGGCGATGCCGAGCTCGCGCCGTCGCGCCCGCGCGCGCCGGTGGCGGAGCCGGCTGCCGGCAACCCGTTCTCGTCGCAGCGCGTCGCAGCCAATCCGTCATGATCCGCGAAGCCTCCGTTGCCGGCGGCAAGGCCGGCTACACCGAATCCTCGCCCGAACTCGAACAATGGCTGGCCCGGCATATCGCCCAGGGCTTTGCCGCCGATGCGCTGGTGCTGTCGATGCTGCGCTCGGGCTATGACGACGCCTTCGCGCGCCGCGCCGTCGCCGCCGCGTTTGCCCGCGACACCGGCGTCGAAGCGCCGGCACGGCCCGCGCACGCTGATACCGCCGTGGCTGGCACGCCCGAGGTCTACGCCGCCGATGGCGGCGACCGCCGGGTGCCTGTCCTGTTCCGGCTGGCGGCGCCGCAGGTGCAGCTGTTCCAGCAGCTGCTGAGCGACGACGAGTGCGACGCGCTGGTGGCGCTGTCGCGCGGCCGGCTGGCGCGCTCGCCGGTGGTCAATCCCGACACCGGCGACGAGAACCTGATCGATGCCCGCACCAGCATGGGCGCGATGTTCCAGGTGGCCGAGCACGCCCTGATCGCACGCATCGAGGCCCGCATCGCCGCGGTCACCGGGGTGCCGGCCGAGCACGGCGAGGGTTTGCAGATCCTCAACTACAAGCCGGGCGGCGAGTACCAGCCGCACTTCGACTACTTCAACCCGCAGCGCCCCGGCGAAGCGCGGCAGCTGTCCGTCGGCGGGCAACGCATCGCCACCCTGGTGATCTACCTGAACACCCCCGAGGCAGGCGGCGCCACCGCGTTCCCGCGCGTGGGCCTGGAGGTGGCGCCGGTCAAGGGCAACGCGGTCTACTTCAGCTACCTGCTGCCCGACGGCGCGCTAGACGACCGCACCCTGCACGCCGGCCTGCCGGTGGCCGCCGGCGAAAAGTGGATCGCCACCAAATGGCTGCGCGAACGCCCGTACCGCAGCGCGGCGTGAGCCGCCCCATGACCGAGCCCGCCCCGGCCGCCAGCGTCTGGTGGGCGGGGCCTACGGCGTCGGCCATCCGGCGATGGCCGCGCGCTTCGGGCGTTCGGTGCGGTGGGTGGAGCGCCTGACGGGAGCCGTGCTGTGGCTGCTGGCACTGGGCGTCGCCTGGCACGCGCTGCGGGCAAGCTGACTGGCGCCGGGGGCGGCCCTGTATCGGCGCATTTCCTCTCAAGTGTACCGGTACTGTACTGTTAAGTGGCCGTAGACTGATTTCCCGCAAACGTAGTGGAACGCCCCTGGAGTCAGTCATGGAAGTGTCGCAGTTCGCCGCCGGCACCGGTGTCTTTGCCGCCTTTGCCGGCTTTGCGCTGGTGTCGTCGATCACCCCCGGTCCCAACAATACGATGCTGCTCGCCTCCGGCGTCAACTTCGGCTTCCTGCGCACGGTGCCGCACCTGCTGGGCGTCAGCATCGGCTTTGCGCTGATGGTGGGGCTGGTCGGGCTGGGGCTGGGATCGCTGTTCCACGCATTCCCCTGGACCTGGCAGGTGCTGCGCGTGGTGGCGACGGTCTACCTGGTCTGGCTGGCCTGGAAGCTGGCCACGGCCGGCGGCGTGCAGGACCGCCAGGTGGCGCGGCCGATGGGCTTCTGGGCCGCCGCGGCGTTCCAGTGGGTCAACCCCAAGGCGTGGGTGATGGCCGTGGGCGCGTGCAGCACCTATGTGCTGCACGGCAACCTGTGGCTCAACGTGCTGCTGCTGTCGGGGATCTTCGGGGTGGTGAACCTGCCCAGCGTGGCGATGTGGGCGCTGTGCGGCTCGGCGCTGCGGCGCTGGCTGGCGCGGCCGAGGGTGCTGCGCGCGTTCAATATCGGGATGGCGGTGTTGCTGCTGGCGTCGCTGTGGCCGATCCTGGGGACGCACCAGGCGTAGATGATGCTGCTTGCCTTCAAGAACAGATTGCGTGCTCCCTCTCCCGCCTGCGGGAGAGGGTTGGGGTGAGGGCCGGAATATCCACGAAGTACGGCCGGTGGTATGCCAGTGCCTACCCTCACCCCCGGCCTCTCTCCCGCAGGCGGGAGAGGGGAGCAAACCGAGAGGCGATCAGTCTCAAACCAGCGCCCGGATCGAATCCAGATTCCGCCAGTACCCCTTCGCATCCATCCCGCATCCGAACACATAGCGGTCCGGCACCGCAAAGCCGCAGAAATCCGGATGCATCGGCTTGGCCTTGCTCAGCGTCTTCTCGCACAGCACCGCGGCGTGGAATTCGCGGGCGCCCATGTCCATGATGCGCTGGCGGATGGCGGCCATGGTCTCGCCTTCATCGAGGATGTCGTCCAGCACCAGCACCACGCGGTCCTTGACCGATTCGCGCGGGGCCACGCGCCATTGCATCTCGCCGCCGACGGTCTTGTTGTTGTAGCGCGAGAGGTGGATGTAGTCGAACTCCAGCGGAAACGCCAGCTTGGGCAGCAGCATGCCGGTGAAGACCACCGCGCCGCCCATCACCGACAGCACCAGCGGGAAGTCATTGCCCATCCTGGCGGTGATGTCCGCGGCCATGCGGTCCAGCGAAGCCCGGACTTCCGCGGCGGAGACGATTTCTTCGGAATTGGCCCACAGCTCGCGGGCCTGTTCGGCGCTCATCATGATGTCTTTCCTGTTCTTTTGCGGGGGAGGCTGTGCGGTACGGCAGCAGGCGTCAGCGGTTGAAGAGGCCCTTCATGCCGCCCTTCATCGCGCCCATCTGGCGCATCATCTTCATCATGCCGCCGCCCTTGAGCTTCTTCATCATGGACTGCATCTGGTCGAACTGGTTGAGCAGGCGGTTGACCTCCTGCACCGGCACGCCGGCGCCCGCGGCAATGCGGCGCTTGCGGCTGGCCTTGATCAGGTCCGGCTTGGCGCGCTCGGCCGGGGTCATGCTGTTGATGATGCCTTCCATGCGCGCCACCTGCTTCTCGGCCTGGTCCATGTTGGCGCCCTGCGCCTGCTGGGCGAACTGCGCCGGCAGCTTGTCGACCAGGCTGCCCAGGCCGCCCATCTTCTTCATCTGGCCGATCTGCGCCTTGAAGTCTTCCAGGTCGAAGTCGCCGGTCTTCTTGATCTTCTTGGCCAGCTTCTCGGCCGCTTCCATGTCCACGCCGCGCTGGGCTTCCTCGACCAGCGCGAGGATGTCGCCCATGCCCAGGATGCGCTGGGCCATGCGGTCGGGGTAGAAGGGCTCCAGGCCATCGAGCTTTTCGCCGACGCCGACGAACTTGATCGGGCGCCCGGTGATATGGCGCACCGACAGCGCCGCGCCGCCGCGCGCATCGCCGTCCAGCTTGGTCAGCACCACGCCGGTCAGCGGCAATGTGTCATTGAACGCCTTGGCGGTGTTGACCGCGTCCTGGCCCAGCATGGCGTCGACCACGAACAGGGTTTCGGCGGGCTTCAGCTCGGCGTGCAGCGCGGCGATTTCCTGCATCATCGCCTCGTCGATACCGAGGCGGCCGGCGGTGTCGACGATCAGCACGTCGTGGTAATGCTTGCGCGCCCAGTCCACCGCCGCGCGGGCGATGTCGACCGGCTTCTGGTCCGGCTGCGACGGGAAGAACTCGGCGCCGACCTGCTCGGACACGGTCTTCAGCTGGGCAATGGCGGCGGGGCGGTAGACGTCGCAAGAAACCGTCAGCACCTTCTTCTTTTTGTTTTCCTTGAGCCACTTGGCCAGCTTGCCCACGGTGGTGGTCTTGCCCGCGCCCTGCAGGCCGGCCATCAGGATGATGGCGGGCGGCTGCACCGCCAGGTTCAGCTCGGCTTCCTTGTTGTTGCCGCTGGCGGCATCGGCGCCGCCGATCACCGCGGTCAGCTCGCGCTGGACCACGCCGACCAGCGCCTGGCCCGGGGTCAGGCTGCTGACCACCTCTTCGCCCATGGCCTTTTCCTTTACGCGGGCGACGAATTCGCGCACGACCGGCAGCGCCACGTCGGCTTCGAGCATGGCAAGGCGCACTTCGCGCAGCATCTCGGCAGTGTTGGCCTCGGTCAGGCGCGCCTCGCCGCGCATGGTCTTGACCACACGCGCCAGGCGTTGAGTGAGATTGTCCAGCATGGCAGGAATCGGGGGAAAAGTCGGAGCAGGGCTCGGGGCTGAAATCGGAGGCAGTCCGGCGCACGGCGCGGGCCTGGAACACCGGCTACACCGGTTCAAGCGGGCCGCCACCGTCCGTGGGCACTAAGGTAAACTGCGTAAATGGTCATTGTACTGTATGCCCTGACGGCACTTCTCTATTGCGGCCTCGCCTGGCACGGCTGGGCCACGCGCCATCCGCGCGTGGCAACGGCTGCCGGCGCGGCCGGCGGTTCGGCCGCGGCCGTGCTGGTGGCGGGCGGCGGGCCCATCCCCCCGTCCGGCGGCGCGCACGGCGAAGGGCGCCCGGCCTGGTGGCACGTGCTGATGCTGGCGGCGCTGGCCAGCCACGGCATGCTGCTGCACGAAACCATCTTCCCGGCCGAGCGCATGATGTTCGGCTTTGCCTTTGCGCTGTCGGCCATGCTGTGGCTGGGCGTGGGCATCTACTGGATCGAGAGCTTCTTCTTCTCGCTGGCGGGGCTGGGCCTGATCGTGATCCCGGTGGCGCTGGTGGCCAGCCTGATGCCGCTGGCCTTTCCCGGCGCGCAGATCCTGGGCTACGCCGCGCGGCCGCTGTTCAAGCTGCATTTCATCATCGCCAACGTGGCCTACGGGCTGTTCACGCTGGCCGCGTTCCACGCCTTCCTGATGCTGCTGGCCGAGCGGCGCCTGCACGGCTTCCGCCACGCGCCGGCGCGCAGCGCCGAACAGCAGCCCAGCCAGTGGCTGGGGCGCTGGCTGGACCTGCTGCCGCCGCTGCTGACGCTGGAGAAGTTGCTGTTCCGGCTGATCGGCGCAGGCTTCGTGCTGCTGACGCTGACCATCGGCTCGGGCCTGCTGTTCTCCGAAGAACTGTTCGGGCGCGCCTTCCGGCTGGACCACAAGACCGTGTTCGCGCTGATCTCGTGGGCCATGTTCGGCGGCATCCTGGCCGGGCGCGTCTTCCGCGGCTGGCGCGGCAAGGTGGCGCTGCGCTGGGTCATCGCCTCGTTCGGCATCCTGCTGCTGGCCTATGTCGGCAGCCGTTTCGTGATTGAAGTGGTCCTGCACCGGCTCTGATTTTCCATGGCACGTATCCTGATCCTGCTGGCCGTGGTGCTGGGCATCTTCTGGTGGCTGCGCGCGCGCGCCGAGGCCCGGCTGGCCGAACACCGCGCGCGCCAGGCGCGCGAGGCCAGCGCGCACGCCGCCGCCGGCACGCCCGATGCCAGCGCCGAGCGCATGGTCCAGTGCGCCCAGTGCGGCGTGCACCTGCCGCAGGGCGACGCCATTGCCTGGCGCGGCCTGCACTACTGCCGGCGCAGCCACCTGCCCGATGAAAGCCGCACCGAAAGCCGCACCGAAGGCAGCGACGGCAGCAGCGGCAGCGACGGCAGCGGCCCGCGCCCATGACCCAGCCGGCGCCGTCGGCCTGGCAGCGGCTGAACGCCTGGCGCGGCCTGGCGCAGCTGTGGCGCCAGCCCGAGCCGCCTGACTTCCACTGGCGCCTGCTGCGCTATTTCTGCTGGACCCGCGTTGCCGTGGGCCTGCTGCTGGTCGGCTTTGCGCTGATGCGGCGCGGCGAGCCGGCCACGGGCGCCGCCACCACGGCCGCCACCACGGCCGCTTCCCCCATCACTGCCGCCATCCCCGCCTTGCCCTTTGGCCTGGACGCCATGGGCGGGATCGAGCATGCCGCGGCCATGGCCGTCGCCGTCCCTTACCTTGCCATTGCCCTGGCAATGCTGGCCGGCACGCTGTGGCGCCGGCATTTCCACCTGCGCGTGCGGGTGCAGGTGCTGGCCGACCTGGCGCTGCTGGCGCTGGTCTTCAGCGTGCTGGGGCGCGGCGGGCATGCCGAGGGCCTGGCCATGATCTTCCTGCTGCCGGCGCTGGAGGCGGGCGCGCTGACCAGCCTGCTGTTCGCGCTGTTTGCCGCGGCGCTGTCGGCGCTGGTGGTGATGAGCGGGCCGTTCATGCACACCATCCTGCTGCGCCAGGCCGATGCCGGGCTGCTGGGCTCGGGCCTGTTCGGGCTGGTGTTCATGATCGCCGCGCTGCTGATGTATATGCTGGCCAACCGCCAGATCGCGCAGGAGCGCCTGGCGCTGGCGCGCGAGCAGGAGCTGCGCCTGCAGCAGCTGGTCAACCGGCTGATGGTCAACGACATGCAGGACGGTGTGATGCTGGTGCGTGCCAACGGCGCGGTGGTGGCCGCCAACCCCGCGGCGGTGGTGCTGCTGGGCGTGCAGCCGCATGAGCGCATCTACTCGCGCAAGCTGGGTGGCGCGCCGGCAGGCCAGGCCGCGCAGGGCGGCGGCGACGCCGTGCTGTTCGACCTGCGCCGCATCCCGCGCCTGCAGCCGCTGATGGAGATGCTGCGCGACTGGCTGCGCAGCAAGGACGACGTGCCGCGCATCCTGCAGCTGCTGCCGATGGCCTCGGGCGCAGCGCTGGCCGACGGCACCATGCAGCACACCCGGCTGCGGCTGCGCTTCGTGCTGCCGGGGCTGGCCGGGCTGCGCTCGACCATGGCGCATGGCCGCACCGTGCCGGCCGCGCTGGACACCGCCGCGTGGAACGAGCTGTCGCCCGAAGCCGCCGGCCGCCTGCGGCTGGCCATCGCGCAGAACGAGGCCATGGCCTGGTCGCAGGAGGATGAAGCGCTGCTGCGCAGCGAGATGCGCGACACCGTGCTGGTCCATATCGAGAGCTGGGAACGCATCGCCGAGCAGGTGCAGCAGGAAAAGCTGGCCGCCATGGGCCGGCTGGTGGCCAGCATCGCGCACCAGATCCGCAATCCGCTGGCGGCGATCAGCCAGGCCAGCGAGCTGCTGGGCGATTCCGGCCGGCACGGTCCCGCGCAGGAGCCCGCCGCGCAAGAGCAGGGCGGCGCCGATGTCGATATCGATGCCCGCCTGCTGCGCATCATCCACGACAACGTGCGCCGGCTGGACCAGGTGGTGGCCGACGTGCTGCAGATGTCGCGCCGCCCGCGCACCGGCCGCAGCACCGTGCACCTGGCGCAGGCGCTGCCGGAGATCGTCGAGCGCTGGCGCGCCGAAATGCGCCAGCGCCGCCCGCGCGCCGGCGAGACCCGCCCGGCCGGCCGCGCCGACATCAACGCCAATGCCATCCGCCTGACCGTCGACGTGGCCCAGCCGGTGGTGTTCGACGCCTCGCAGCTGCAGCAGGTGCTGGGCAACCTGCTGGACAATGCCTGGCGCTACTGCAGCCGGCTGCCGGGCTCGATCCGGCTGCTGGCCCACGCGCTGGACCAGCACCATGCCGAGCTGATCGTCTGGAACGACGGCGCCGAGGTGGCGCGCGAACACCAGCGCAGCCTGTTCGAGCCGTTCTTCACCAGCAACGCCCAGGGCACCGGGCTGGGCCTGTTCATGGCGCGCGAGCTGTGCGGCGCCAATGACGCCCAGGTGCGCTACGGCGCCATCTCGCTGCCCGCGCTGATCGAGCGCACCGGCGTGCTGGCCCCCGCCGCGCGCGCTACACTGCCGGCCAAGGCCTTCGTGCTGACGCTGCGCATCGAGAGCGCCGAAGCCGCCGCGGCGGCCGCCATCTGAACCGTCTCCATCCCGCCACCCCTCATGCCATCCCGAATGTCCCGCGCGCCCGATCCCATCCTGGTCATCGACGACGAGGCCGACCTGCGCGAGCTGCTGGACATCTCGATCCGCCGCATGGGCCATGACGTGGTGCTGGCCGGCTCGCTGGCCGAGGCGCGCGACAAGCTGGCGCAGGGCCGCTACAGCCTGGTGCTGACCGACATGCGCCTGGGCGACGGCCTGGGCATCGAGATCGTGCGCCATCCACGCCACCAGCGCGCGCGCCGCGCACCCGTTCGTCGCCGTCAACTGCGGCGCCATCCCCGAGAACCTGATGGAGTCCGAATTCTTCGGCTACGTCAGAGGGGCCTTCACCGGCGCCGACGCCGAGCGCGGCGGCTTCTTCCAGGCCGCCAACGGCGGCACGCTGTTGCTCGACGAGGTGGCCGACCTGCCGCTGCCGATGCAGGTCAAGCTGCTGCGCGCGCTGCAGGAGCGGCGCGTGCGCAAGATCGGCGCGAGCCGCGAAGACGCCGTCGACGTGCGCGTGATGTGCGCCAGCCACAAGGACCTGGCCGCGATGGTGGCCGCCGGGCAGTTCCGGCAAGACCTGTATTACCGCCTGAACGTGCTGGCGCTGCGCATGCCCACGCTGCGCGAGCGCGGCGAAGACATCCCGGTGCTGGCGCGCGCCATCCTGGACCACCTGGCGGTGCGCTACGGCGACCCGCACCCCAAGCGGCTGTCGCCGGCGGCGCTGCAGCGGCTGGTGGCCTATCCGTTCCCGGGCAATGTGCGCGAGCTGGAAAACCTGCTCGAGCGCGCTTACGCGTTTGCCGAGAGCCAGGACATCGAACTGGCCGACCTGGGCCCGCTGGACGCCGGCGCCGGCCGCGCCGGGCTGATGCACGCGCCGGCGCCGGCGATGGTGCCGCAGCCGACGGCGCCATACGCTTACGCGCCCTGGGGCACTGCAGCGGTTGCGGCCGCGCCGGCCGCCGCCACGCCGGCGCCGGTTCCAGCGGAGCCGCCACCGCCGACAGCCCCCGCCCATGCCGAGCCCGAGCCCGAGCCCGCCGGCGACCCGGCCGAGCGCGCCTGCCGCGGCATCGTCTTCCCGATCGACCTGCCGGCCAGGCTGGAAGCCGTCGAGCGCGAACTGATCCTGCAGGCGCTGGCGCAGACCAATTTCAACCGCACCGCGGCCGCGCCGCTGCTGGGCCTGAACCTGCGCCAGCTGCGCTACCGCATCCAGCAACTGGGCATCCGCGAAGCCATGGACGCCGCCGACCGCAGCGCGGTGGAAGGCGAGGGCACGCCATGACCGCGCCCGCGCGCTCTTCCTATCTGCCCGACGCCGACGGCTGGGTACCCGCCGCACGCCGCGTGCCGTCGCCCAATTTCGACGCGCGCCCGGACGGCATGCCGGTGGACCTGGTGGTGCTGCACAACATCAGCCTGCCGCCCGGCCAGTTCGGCAGCGGCGACATCGAGGCCTTTTTCCAGAACCGGCTCGATCCGAATAAGCACCCGTTCTTTGCCACCATCCACCAGGTGCAGGTGTCCGCGCACTTCCTGGTCACCCGCACCGGGGAACTGGTGCAGTTCGTGCCCTGCACGCAGCGGGCCTGGCATGCCGGGCAGTCAGACTTCTTCGGCCGCGCGCGCTGCAACGATTTTTCCATCGGCATCGAGATCGAAGGCAGCGACGACCTGCCCTTCACCGCCGCCCAGTACGACACCGTGGCCGCGCTGGTGCCCGCGCTGATGGCCGCCTACCCGGTGCGCGCGATTGCCGGCCACAGCGACATCGCCCCCGGTCGCAAGACCGATCCCGGCCCGCATTTCGACTGGGCGCGGTTTGCACGGCAGGCAGGGGTGGCGCCGGGCATGCTGCCCTACCGGTGTCCGGGGCCCGCCGCCGACGTGACGGATTCTTAACGTCATTCCATGACAGGTGTGCGTCATTCCGGCGCCCATGCCCCACGTCGGTGTGGGGCTATCGCAACCTCGCAACAATCAAAAAAATTTTTGTGAAATGTGCAGTTGCGAACGGTCTGGCCGAAACCCTTGCGAGTACTAGGCTTGCGGGCATGTGGCGCTGCCGCACAGCCGCCGGCGTGCCCGAAATAGCGGTTGTCAAGACTGGTCATTCGGATTCGTTTCACTATACTTAGCCCAGTTTTCCGCATCACACACTATATCTAGTAGTCAAACCGGGGAGCCGGCCCCATGAGCGAGGCAGCAGCCGCGAAGTTCGCGCATCGACTGCAAACCTCCCCGCAAGGCCAGCGAATCACAAGAGTCCCTGGCGAAATGTTCACGTAAAGGCAGTCTGTCCGCACCCGCTTTCGAGCCGGGAGGGACGTTCTTTTCGCCGCATTTCGCCAGGGACTCTTTTGTCTCTTATTTCCAGGGTAAAAACAGGAGTTCTCATGCAAACGGCCCAGAACGAAATCACCACGGGTGGCGCCGCCACCGGCGTTGCCAGCCAGGCCCCGACCACGCAGCAGACCCCCAGCGCAGCGACCACGAATTACCCGGATCACAAGATCATTCGTCGCAACGGTGCCGTGGTGGCGTTCGAGCCGTCCAAGATCGCCGTCGCCATGACCAAGGCCTTCCTCGCCGTCAACGGCGGGCAGGGCGCGGCTTCGGCGCGCGTGCGCGAGATCGTCGAGCAGCTGACCGGCAACGTGGTGCGCGCGCTGGTGCGCAGCCGCCCGAGCGGTGGCGCCATCCATATCGAAGACGTGCAGGACCAGGTGGAGCTGTCGCTGATGCGCTCGGGCGAGCATGAAGTGGCCCGCGCCTACGTGCTGTACCGCGAAAAGCGCAAGGACGAGCGCGCGCAAGCCAACGCGCAGGCCGTGGCCCGCGTGCAGGAAGGCAGCATCAGCGTCAACGTGACCGACGCCGGCGTGACCAGGCCGCTGGACGTGGCCGCGCTGCACGCGCTGATCGACAACGCGTGCTCGGGCCTGGGCAATGCCGTGAGCGCCGAGCCCATCCTGAAGGAAACGCTGAAGAACCTGTACGAAGGCGTGCCGATGACGCAGGTGTACGACTCCGCCATCCTGGCCGCGCGTACCCTGATCGAAAAGGACCCGGCCTACAGCCAGGTCACCGCCCGCATCCTGCTGCACACCATCCGCAAGGAAATCCTGGGCGCCGAAGTCACGCAGTCGGAAATGTCCTCGCGTTACGCCGAGTACTTCCCCAAGTTCATCGCCCGCGGCATCGAAGCCGAGCTGCTGGACGAGAAGCTGGCCACCTTCGACCTGGCCCGCCTGGGCGCCGCGCTGGATGCCGGCCGCGACTTCCAGTTCAACTACCTGGGCCTGCAGACCCTGTACGACCGCTACTTCCTGCATATCGATGAAACCCGCATCGAAATGCCGCAAGCCTTCTTCATGCGCGTGGCCATGGGCCTGGCGCTCAACGAGAAGGACCGCGAAGCGCGCGCGATCGAGTTCTACCAGCTGCTGTCGTCGTTCGACTTCATGTCGTCCACGCCGACGCTGTTCAACTCTGGCACGCGCCGCTCGCAGCTGTCGTCGTGCTACCTGACCACCGTGTCGGACGACCTGGAAGGCATCTACGAAGCGCTGAAGGAAAACGCGCTGCTGTCCAAGTTCGCCGGCGGCCTGGGCAATGACTGGACCAATGTGCGCGCGCTGGGCTCGCACATCAAGGGCACCAACGGCAAGAGCCAGGGCGTGGTGCCGTTCCTGAAGGTGGTGAACGACACCGCCGTCGCCGTGAACCAGGGCGGCAAGCGCAAGGGGGCGGTCTGCGCCTACCTGGAAACGTGGCACCTGGACATCGAAGAGTTCCTGGAACTGCGCAAGAACACCGGCGACGACCGCCGCCGCACCCACGACATGAACACGGCCAACTGGATCCCGGACCTGTTCATGAAGCGCGTGATGGAAGGCGGCGAATGGACCCTGTTCTCGCCCGCCACCTGCCCGGACCTTCACGACAAGGTCGGCAAGGAATTCGAAAAGGCCTACCTGGGCTACGAAGCCAAGGCCGCCAGCGGCGAACTGAAGCTGTTCAAGAAGCTGCCCGCGCTGCAACTGTGGCGCAAGATGCTGGGCATGCTGTTCGAGACCGGCCACCCGTGGATCACCTTCAAGGATCCGTGCAACATCCGCAGCCCGCAGCAGCACGTCGGCGTCGTCCACAGCTCCAACCTGTGCACGGAAATCACGCTGAACACCAACGACAGCGAAATCGCCGTCTGCAACCTGGGCTCGGTCAACCTTGTAGCCCACCTGGCTAAGCAGGCCGACGGTTCGTACGCACTGGATCACGCCAAGCTGCAGAAGACCATCCGCACCGCCATGCGGATGCTGGATAACGTCATCGACATCAACTACTACGCCGTCGACAAGGCCCGCAACTCCAACCTGCGCCACCGTCCGGTCGGCATGGGCATCATGGGCTTCCAGGACTGCCTGCACGTGCTGCGCACCCCGTACGCCAGCGACGCCGCGGTCAAGTTCGCCGACACCTCGATGGAAGCCGTGTGCTACTACGCCTACCAGGCGTCGACCGAGCTGGCCGAAGAGCGCGGCCGCTACAGCACCTATGAAGGCTCGCTGTGGGACCGCGGCATCCTGCCGCAAGACTCGCTCAAGCTGCTGGCCGAAGAGCGCGGCGGCTACCTGGAAGTGGACCTGTCCAGCACCATGGACTGGGACGCGCTGCGCGCCCGCATCAAGCAGCACGGCATGCGCAACTCGAACTGCATCGCGATCGCCCCGACCGCGACCATCTCGAACATCATCGGCGTGTCCGCCTGCATCGAGCCGACCTTCCAGAACCTGTACGTCAAGTCCAACCTGTCGGGCGAGTTCACCGTGGTCAACGACTACCTGGTGCGCGACCTGAAGGAACGCGGCCTGTGGGACGAGGTGATGGTTGCCGACCTGAAGTACTTCGACGGCTCGCTGGCCCGCATCGACCGCATCCCGCAAGACCTGCGCGACATCTACGCCACCGCGTTCGAAGTCGAGCCGACCTGGCTGGTCGAAGCCGCCAGCCGCCGCCAGAAGTGGATCGACCAGGCCCAGTCCCTGAACATCTACATGGCCGGCGCCTCGGGCAAGAAGCTGGACGACACCTACAAGCTGGCCTGGCTGCGCGGCCTGAAGACCACCTACTACCTGCGCACCATGGCGGCCACCCACGTGGAAAAGTCCACCGTGTCGCGCGGCTCGCTGAACGCCGTGTCGTCGGGCAGCGACAGCGGCTCCGCCCTGGACGCCGCCGCCGCATCGGCCCCGGCCATGCCGGAAGCCGAAGGCGCGGTCTGCACGATGCGCCCGGGCGACCCCGGCTTCGAAGAATGCGAAGCCTGCCAATAAGGCAATAGAAGCAACAGAGTAAAAAGCCACCCTCGGTTTGCTCCCCTCTCCCGCTCGCGGGAGAGGGGCCGGGGGTGAGGGCCGGCGCCACCACGAAGTGAAGCGTCAAATCCGACCAAACCGCCGCCCCCAAACCGAATCACGGAGAACCACACCATGCTGAGCTGGGACGACGACGTTCAAGCCACCCCGCAGGCCGCACCGCAGCCTGCCCTGCAACCCGCCGCAGTTTCGGATACCGCGGCCGCCACCGCCGACCAGCAAGGCATCCTGCCGCCGAGCGCCACGCAAGCCGGCATCCTGGGCAACAACCCCAACGCCGCCGCCGCGCAAAGCACCCGCCGCGTCAACGCCGCCGACAAGCGCGTGATCAACGGCGCCACCGACGTCAACCAGCTCGTCCCGTTCAAGTACAAGTGGGCGTGGGAAAAATACCTGGCCGGCTGCGCCAACCACTGGATGCCGCAGGAAATCAACATGTCCCGCGACATCGCCCTGTGGAAAGACCCCAACGGCCTGACCGAAGACGAGCGCCGCATCATCAAGCGCAACCTCGGCTTCTTCGTCACCGCCGACTCGCTGGCCGCCAACAACATCGTGCTGGGCACCTACCGCCAGATCACCGCGCCGGAATGCCGCCAGTACCTGCTGCGCCAGGCCTTCGAAGAGGCCATCCACACCCACGCCTACCAGTACATCGTTGAATCGCTCGGCCTGAACGAAGCCGAGATCTTCAACGCGTACCACGAAGTGCAGTCGATCCGCGACAAGGATGAGTTCCTGATCCCGTTCATCGACACGCTGACGGATCCGTCATTCAAGACCGGCACGCCGGAAAACGATCAGAAGCTGCTGAAGAGCCTGATCGTGTTCGCCTGCATCATGGAAGGGTTGTTCTTCTATGTGGGCTTTACGCAGATTCTGGCGATGGGGCGGCAGAACAAGATGACTGGGGCTGCGGAGCAGTATCAGTACATCTTGCGGGATGAGTCGTTGCACTGCAATTTTGGGATTGATCTGATTAATCAGATCAAGCTGGAGAATCCGCATCTTTGGACGGCGGAGTTTAAGGCTGAGATTACTGAGCTGTTCAAGAAGGCGGTGGACCTGGAGTATCGCTATGCGGAGGACACGATGCCGCGCGGGGTGCTGGGGTTGAATGCGCCGATGTTTAAGGGGTACCTGCGGTTCATTTGCAATCGGCGGTGCCAGCAGATTGGGTTGGATCAGTTGTTCGCGAATGAGGAGAATCCGTTCCCTTGGATGAGCGAGATGATCGACTTGAAGAAGGAGAGGAACTTCTTTGAGACGCGCGTCATTGAGTATCAGACGGGTGGGGCGTTGTCTTGGGATTAAACAATCCTAAGAGTTGAGCAAAGAAAGGGGCCAAATTGGCTCCTTTCTTACTTTTTCGAGGCATAATTTACGAAAAGCATCCAACTATTCATGTTCGCTCACGGGCTGACTGGCAGAGCGATGAGCGACTCACTGGGAGGCAAAGATGGCATTCGAGGCCACGGATAACTCAATGCGGGTCTTAGACGGGACACCGGCTGTAGAGCTAGAAGCTTTTCCATCGGAATTCGTCAGCAAACTAAGCGGCATTGCTCGCTGTCTGAACGAAGGTAACGATAAGCCGTTCGGCATCCGATCTGGCGAACCATACGAGATCAATTTCCAAGAGCCTGCGTACGTAGCCTCAATTGAGATTGAGTTTTCGAAGTCAGCGGTAGGGGCCGGTATCGAGCTCTCGGTATTTGACGCCTTGGCCGGCCGACAAGTACGCAAGCGGTGCATGGCGGATTCGCTAGCCAACAAGGTTGCGTTCGAAGTGCGCTGCGTCAGCAGTGGTGTGTCGATCTATCTGCCGCCAAGCTATTTTGAGTTGTTTCGTAGGCGCACGCTGCTAATTTCTCGGATCCGGATACTGGGTTTCTTCCCAGACGACTTTGCTAGCCTGTCCGAATCTCTGTCGCAGTTGCAAGGCTTGCGCGAGGCCGCCATCGCGGAACTCGGGCGGGAAAAGGCCTCGGTTCTAACGCAGCAAGAGAAGGTGCTGCAGCGCGAAACTGCAGTTGCTCAGTTGGAAGTGGCGAAGAATGCTGAACTTGCTGCGCTACAAGAAGAGATCGAGGAAACGCAGGCCGGCGTAACGGAAGCTGCTGCCAAACTGGCTGCGCTGAAGGACGACGTTGCGCGTGCAGACGCACGCAAGCAGGCGCTCGTCGATCAAATAGGTGCAAAAGAGGCGACAATACGCGATATCGAGGGAGAGACTTCTAAGCGTAAGGAGCACCTGCGTTCTCTGGCAGAAGATACCTCGAGCGCTGAGCGACGCTTGCGTGAGTTGACTAGCAATGTGAATCTCTTTTCCGAAGAGTTCTCTTCATTCTCCGACCACGGAGCAAAGCAGGCTTGGACCTTCCTTTGGCTGAGTGCGGTTCCACTTGGGATCATCGCGATACTAACGGTGCAATTGCTATGGGGTGCGGTGGATCTCTCCGTGAAGTACGTAAAAGAACCCAACCTTGATTTGATGACGGTTTTCGTCACTCGTCTGCCATACCTGGCTGTGTGCTTTTCGATTCTGACGGTGTGCTATTCTGCCTTGAGATTTCTGTTCAATAGAATCAGTGCGATCTATGCGGAACGGCTTGATTTTGCAAAAATCGGTATTGTGGCTAAAGACGTTGCGTTTGCTTCTGCTAGTGGTCTGGCATTGTCCGATAAGGAGCTCTATGAGGCTAGGACGTATCTGAAGATTGAAATGCTCAAATCCTATTTGAGCGGAAACATCGGTGTGTACGCTTATACCAAGCGTACGATAAATCTAGAAGAACCGCGGAACCTCGATTCAGAGAAACTACCGACTTCCACCGTACCAGAAGCCGTTGAGGATGCTTGAATTGCGGATATCCACCGATCATCTAGGCGGGGAGCGGAGATGGAGGTGGATAAATGATGAAAAACGGGAGCCACATTGGCTCCCGTTTTTTGTTACGAGTTGCTGACTAAGTGTCAGTCTGATCCTTCTCGATTCGATCAAGAATGGCTTTGGCAAGCATATTGAAATCGCCCCAAGCATCTCTTACTGCATAAGAATGGCTGCCAATTGCCCCGTCCGCGCTTGTCAACTGGAAGATTGGCTTTCGAACTTCTTGTGCCATGGGAACCAGGCTTCTATAGTGTTTGAGTCGCGCAAGGCAGTATTCATCATCGAACTTCGGTTGACTTCCTATTGGGTCGTTCAAGACACTTTGTTCATACGTTGAGGGAATTCGATCCGCCCATTTCTTATACGCCTTCGCTGGTCGGGATAGCCGCTCGCTGTGTTGCATAAGAATATAACCTAACGGGTCCATTCTGCCGTTTGGTAGATCAAAAGCGGATTCCGCCCAATTTTCCACACGCTTGTTCCAATCGGCTCGCCATCTACGTAGCGTTGGCCCTAGATTTCGTAAGCCCTGTAGGGAAAAAAGGTCCGCCGCTAACGGAATAACAACGTAGTCAGTGCCGATAAGCGCTGAACGGTTTATTGCGCCAAGATTAGGGCCGACATCTGCCAGTATGATATCCGCATTGTGCTGTCTAGCAGCAATTTGGCTCACCTGCCAAAACGAAGTCAGAACGCGGAAGGGGCGATAAAGACTGCCAGATCCAAGTGCGTTGGGCCACTCCTGCGACAAAAAATCTTCAAATCCGGCTAAACCCAGATCCCCTGGGACCAAATGTAGGCGGCCGCTAATTCGTTGCGTCTGTGGGGAAAGTATGTCACCTACCTCCGTTAGAGGTCGTACACACTGAAAAATAGTCCCGCTGCGCGGAGAGGTGTCATCCGGGTCCCAAAGAACCTCCAGGTCATCTTCGGACAAAAATGCTGACGTTAGGTTCGCTTGCGGATCGAGGTCAACTGCCACTACCCGCTTCCCCATCTCCGATAGCATCCAAGCAAGATGGAATACAAGGGAAGTTTTACCTACGCCACCCTTGTTATTGAAGAAAGTAAGTACAGGGACGCTCATTGGGTTCTCCTAACCGTGGCGAGAATCACGGTCGACTCAACCTGGAATTCTAATGGCGGATTACCGTTTGCTTCTAGCGATCGACGAGCTTCCGCAATGCCAAATCCAAAGCGTTGAACGAATCCGAGCGTCTTTAGTACCGCTGCGATGCTCGGATTGCGATAGTCACTTACTCCTGGTCTTCCGAAATTCTCGGTCGTTACCGTGCCATATGGTCCACCAGGATTCGAAATCTCAATCCGATCATCAAACCAGTAGACTCGTACGGGGGCATTGGTGTTTTCGTAACTACGATGCATTACTGCGTTTCGAGTAAGCTGCTGCAAAGCGCTAAGCGGGTACGGTGAGGAGCGAATCTCCGTCGTAGTTCCAGAGGAAAAATCGACCGAAACCGCTAAAGTCGCTTTAATTTTGTCATCCAGCCTGCGAAGCATGAGGTCTAGGGTGCCATCAATTTCCATTTCATCTGCGACAGGGTCACCCCATTCCGTCCCGCGAATGCGTAGGAATTGTATGTAAGAGCATGGTACCCAGGTACGTGGGCTCTTTCCCAATGTAAGCAGGCCGATTACGGTTGGAGTCGGATCGTCAACGGAAGAAATCATGCCCAACGAAGCAAGTCGCTCCTCGTACGTGCGGCCATTGGCCGCTAGAACATCTGCTGCGATCGCTTGGGGTAAATACTCGTTCTCAAACACCACCCGATTCAATTCACTCAACGGACAGTTCTGAACTGGATGTGTATCAAATGCACGATCGCGGTGCCTTCGCTTTTCATTCAGTATCCGTTCGTCCTGTGCGGTAGCTAATCCGCGGCGTGGTCCCACGCGAATCCATATCCGCCCCTCATAACGAACGGGAGGAGAGTCGGCCGGCCAAACTGTCAATACGGCCAACGAGGCCCCCTTTATCACCCGCTGTTCAACCGTTAAGGTTGGGGGAGGCACAATTTTTCCGTCCGTCTTAATATCGGAGAGCGTAAGTAGGAGCCTGTCGGTGATCTCGATATTGGCGGAACTCCCGTCGTCATTCGCCCCGATAAAAATGACCCCAGGTCTGGCGTGATTGGGCAGATCATTTGCAAGAGCACATACTGCTTGTCGAACCTTGTCCGGAGCGTCTCCCGCCCACGCCCTCTTTCGTTCGGCACGGTCCGACTCCAGGTCATTCAGAAGAGCTCCGAGCTCATCATCGGTCAATGGTTTCATGTCAAACCTTCACTTTGGCGGTGCTTCGTCTCTTGAGATGCCAACCCGCTGCTAGGATCTCGCTGCAATAGTTTGCAAGGGTGCATCGCAGATTGGTGCTTCGTAGTCATATAACCTAGTGTCCGAGGCTAAGGACCATTGTCGTGTACGTTTGGGGGCCAGTGGTTGCTAGTTTGCACCCCGATCCGTCAGGCAGTGCAGTCCGCGGTAGGCGTCTGCTTCCTTCGGTGGGACTGTCTGGCCGACCTTCTCATATCGGCCAATCTGCTGTCGAGTGAGGCCCCACCGTTCCGCCAATTGCGCTTGTGTCAACCCAGCTTGCTTTCGCAACTCTTGCGCGTCTTGCCCGTATAGGATGTGGTTTGCCATCTTAGAGAAGAACGACGTGGAACATGGATGTTGCATTTTACCGCAGCAATGAAGCGAGTAAGAAAGCGGGAAAGTGCAGAAAAAAGTGACTAATTTGCGTCGCTAGTTTAGTCCGGAGCGCTCGTTACGTTCATGGCACGCGGGCAGGCCAACCAACGAAGTCGCTTGGCAACAAAGGCGGAACAACTTTCAGCTTAGACAGTGTTGGCCATGCTCAGCCATCGCTATGTGGCCTCGACGATGCCAAGAAACTCCAGTGGACGCGTAGCCGGATCAAGGGGCGGCAGATCGACATCTCCAGATCGACCAGCATGGACCGCCCAGCGAACGCCGAGAGGCGGCCACACGCAAATGCTCACTGAACATCCAATCTGCCGTGCTTTCCCAACACAATCGATAGGAGAGTGGTTAGGTGGGTTGCTATCGGGTCACCGCGCTATCCTACCCAAATGACGACGCGCTTACGTCGTACCCTAATTTTGAGCTGTTGTCCGACACGAAATCCGGCTCGCTCAAGCCAAACACCCCTCAGCTGAATCCACGGAACCATCCGTAGACCCGTAAAATTGTTGCTTCTCCCGGGAGCAACAGGAAAGAAGGTACGCCCAGTCTTTAGAGTTCGCACCTGTGTTGGAGACGAAGGTTTTGCCATAGCAGATCCTTGGAAGGATTGTCATTTCGCCCCTGTTCAGAGGGCGGCCGGGTACTTGAACACCGCTGGCAAATCGGCCCGCATCTTTCCCCTCGCGGGTCTTGTATCGATGCGCGCTACCCGGCCTCTGCAAAGCTATGGATAGAAGAACCGCAGGCTGACGGGCGCGGTGAGGCCGTTACCAGAGGTGTGTTCAGCACCATGGGCAAGCCTACGCGTCACGCACTTGTCGGAGAATGAGACGAGTCTAAGTTCACAGCACAGGATTGCCCGCCCGGTCAGTCAGCCCTCACCCCGCTGCGAAAACCCCCGCAAAAACAACCGAACAGCACGCCGCACCTTCTCACGCCGCGGCGCATCCAACCCCGCCGCATCCAATCCCTGAACCGCCCGATGGAACGGCTCGGCCGCCACGCTCTGCAGGAACTGCGAGGCCACGAAGGCGATCTCGTCATCGCTCGGATTGCCGGCAGCCCATGTGCGGAATACCGGCTCGAAGGAGCGTGCCGCGCCGATGATGGCGAAGTCGACCACGGTTCGGGCCAGTTGTGGAAACCGTGGTGCTTCGGCAATCGTCACGCGATACAGGCCCAGGACCTCGGGTCGCAGGATCCATTCGAGCAGCTCGCAGGCCATGCGGACCAGGCGTTCCTCCAGCGGCTCGCTGTCGGCTTGCGCCGGCTTTCCGGTTCGCAGGTTCTGCGCCACGTAGCGCAGCACGGCCGCCTCGAAGACTTCTGCCTTGCCGGCAAAGCGGGTGTAGTAGGTCTTCTTGGAAATGCCTGCGGCGGCGGCAATGGCCTCCACGCTGGTGGCGCCAAAGCCATGCTCGACGAAGAGCCGGGTGGCGTGATCCATGATGGTGTCGGCAAGCTGCCCGGCCCGTTCCAGCGAGGGACGTCCGGTTGGCCGCACGGATGGTTGTCCGGATGGCGCCGCCGTCATTGCGGTTTCTCTGCCCTTGCGCATTGCAATACTGTTCTCAGCTGTCGGCCTGATTGGATGAGTGCCACGACGGATGCGGGCCCGCATCTGCGCATAGGGAAAGCATGGACTTGCGCATCGGCATCCGGCGCCCTATAAAGGAAACGATGTCGTTTCCTTTGCTGTTCTCGTTATAGAACGACCCGTCCATTTGGCCAAGAATTATAAGAGGGCTGCATGCAGCTCTCCCGCCGATCCAGGAGACCCGAATGTCGCATGATGGCAGGCTGTCCCCCGCGTTGCCGGGCCGTGCAATTGACCAGGCCGCGCTTGCGGCGCGTTTCGGCGCCGAAGCCACGGCGCTGGTGATGGAAATGGCCGCCAGCGCCGATCCGCTGGCCGATGCGGCCATCGCCGCGCTGAACAGCGGACAGGCCGGCCATCCGGCGATCCTGCAAGCGGGCCTGCGGGAAGGGCGCGCAAGCCTGTCGGGCCCGCCCGAGGCCATCGACGCCTTGCTCCGGCAGGCCGAGTCGATTCCGCCGTGGGTGGATCCCGAACGCATACGGCGCGGGGCCGAAGCCTATCTGAGCATTGGCGCGCTGTGGACGAGCATCTCGCTTGGCCCGGGGTCGCTGGCGCATACCTATAGTTCTCCGGCGATTGCCAGCGTACTGATGGCCACCGGCAACCTGGATGCGCAATCTCCGCGGCGCCTGCTGGAAACGGCCGTCTGGCAGCAGCAGACGCTGCGCCCGCGCGGCCTGGCGGCCGGCGCGCCGGGCTATGTACATACCTTGCAGGTTCGCATTCTGCACGCCCGCGTCCGGGCCGGCTTGCTGGCGCGCGGATGGGACACGACGCAACGCGGCATGCCCATCAGTCAGCTCGACATGTTGCGCACGTGGCTGGATTTCACCTACGTGCCCTTCAACGCGCTGGAGAAGATTGGCATTGAATTTGATGCCGCCGAGTTCCGCGATCTCTACCACGTGTGGCAACTGGTGGCCCACTTGCTGGGGATTGAAGAGCGCTACTACCGCCGGGTGACCGACCAGGCGTCCGGCGCGGAAATGCTGGCGCTGATCGATGCAGCCGCCGGCGAGCCCGATCAGGCCGCCGCGACGCTGACGGCCAAGATGCTGGATGCGGCCGCCCAACGCCTGGGGCCTGCCCTGGGCATGCCCGCAGACGCGGCGGCGGGTCTGATGCACGCATTCTGCCGGCTGTTCCACGGCGACGACTTTGCCGACAAGCTGGGCGTGCAACGCAACTGGTGGAGCGGGCTGATGCCGGTCTTCGCCAATTCGAACCGCTACCAGCGCCTGCTGGAGCGGAGCGACCCCGAGGTCCGGCAACGCAAGATCGCCGCCACGCTGGCGGCGTTCGATCAGCAGATCGCGGCGCTCAAGGGGGAGACGACTTATCAGCACAACCTGAGTGCGTACTCGGGAGCGGGGATGCCCAGGACGATTGCGGGTGCGTGACGGGGGCGGCAGCGCGGAGCGATCCTGCGGGCGGAAACTCCACCGCCTCGACCGGCATGCGGCTTTAGCCGCTTGAGGGGCGGCGCTTATCCATGGCACGCCGAGCCGATTCCGCGTGGCATGCAGTATGAGACGAGGGGTCGTTGACTTCCGCCGGGATGAACCCGTCTTGTGTCGTCACGATGTACGGCAGTACCGGCAGGCAGCATCACGATTTGGTGAGGCGGGCGCTGGAAATCGGCGCGCCGTGCTGATTCGTCAGGTAGGCCGCCGGAATCCAGGCATGGCTGAAATGCTCGACGGCCTAATGCTGGATCGCGTGGCTTACGGAAGCTTTGCCCGCAGCCTATCCAGCCATGTGGGGGGCAATCGAACGTATGCGGGGGGTGAGGCGCCGGTGTTGTAGTAGACCCTATTGTCGCCCCACACGATCTTCGGTTCTAAATCGTTGTAGCTGCGCTCCGCCAGGAGTTCACCGCTCTGCGCGTCGTAGAGGCGAAACAAGGTTCCATACTGAGTCGGCAAATAGCAGATCTCCCCAATGTAAAGCGCTGCCTCGACGTCGCGGGTGCAATCGCGAGCCTCTCTGCGATGCGCCACGTCGCAACCGTAGGGGATTATCAGCAGCACGCCGAAAAGGAAACCAATCAACTTTAACCACCGCCAGGTTCGAGCTCGGATCATAGATCGAACTCCAACACTTTTGCGGGGCGCAGCGATATGCGCTCCCTGTCGGAGTACAAGACCATGTCGCCCCCCTGCTTATGTTTCAACTGCCAATCGCGATAGTCCTTGTTACGTACCGGGTAAAAGACTGTCGCGTCAGAGACGATTCCGCCTCTGGCAACGGGGTACATAAGCCAGTCTGCCGTGGATAGCTCCCCGGCCGCGACGGCGGACGGAACGATGATGAAGCCACTCTTGTTCCAATGCCCAAGGTATTGGGTTCCGCCCTTACGTTCTCGATCATGAAACGTAAAAACGTCTCGCATGTAGAGGGAGATTTCCTTTATGACCAGTCGGGTGCGAGTTGAGGTCACACGCTCATAGAAGAAGCCGTCCAGGGTTGCATTGAAGGAGAAGGCTCCGAGCGAGTCGTATAGGTCGTCCATCATCACGCCGTTTGGTGCTGCGATGCCTCTTAGTAGCATCAAGAACTTGTCCGTGTTCTCACTGTCAACTAGCGTTCGCTGGTATTGAAACTCCTGATGGTACTTCTGAATGTCGGCCTCACACGTTTTCCATGAATCGATGTAGTAGGGGGACGGCTCGCTGAGATAATGCTGGTTCACCGTCGAATTAGCGGTGAGCCATTACCTGCCCTGCACACAAAAAAAACTGACAGGCCCCGGTAGGAGCCGTTCCGTCCCACCGACCTCGCAGCCCGTCTCACTCTACCGAAATCACGACCTTCTTGTGGCCTACCTCAACTTTCAGTAGCTGTCCAACGCTGAAGCCAGCCTTCTCCAGCCAAATACCACGCAATCGAATCCAAGGGATTGCCCGTAGCTCAGAAAATCTATTATTGCTGCCCGCAGCAACCGGGTAAAAAGTGCGTCCAGTCTTGATGGTGCGTACCTGCGCACCAGGAGATCGTTTCGCCATAGCCAACTCCTGTGAGATTGTTACTTCGCCCTGTTCATAGGGCGGCCAGGCACTTGAACACCGCTCACAGACGGCCCGCAGTTTTCCCCTTGCGGGTCTTGTATGACTGCGCGTTACCCGGCCATAGCGAGAGCTATGGACGCAAAGAACCACGACTGTCGAGCGTGGCTGAGTCGCTGTAAGAGGTGTGTTCAGCACCGTTGCCTAGGCTAAAGAACAACCCCTCCGCCAGCGACCACCGATAAGTGCACGTCCCATACGACGAAAGGGGACGGACGTGTTTCAAGATCAAGATCGGAAATAGACCTGTGCGCATTCCTCGCCAGCGTTGGCCTCCGCCGTCATGCGCCATCGACACCGCCATCAAACCGTACTTCGTCCGACAAAGGCCAAAACTCCCCAACAAGCCTTTCTCTCGGAAACGACGCAATCGCCGCCGTACTCAAGCCTACACTGTCGACAGAAATGATCTGCTTAGCCACCGTCCGATATCCCGCACGGAAGTGATTGGCCCCCTTGATCGCAATGACCTTGTACCCGGTGACATCCACCCCATGCATCGCAAACGGCTCGACATCATAGATCTGCTCCGCACGCGAAGCCACGATGACATCGACACCGTTGATGATCAGCCGACACATCGCCCCCAGGTCAAAGCGAACCCCTTCAAACATCGCCCCGGGGCGATTTACGAATCGCCCGTCCGTGATGCATTTCACATAAGCATCGGCCTCGATCGGCGCCCCCTGGAACCGGCCTTGCTTGCCACCCAGCGAAACCCTGATCGTCGTGCCGACACCCGCACGCTGTGCTTGGGCAACCACGGCAGCATCGTTAATAGACGCGAAACAGCACGTCCCGGCAGGCGGATTAGCCTCCAGTAACGCCCGCAGCAAATGCGTGCCATCTCCGGGCGTACCGCCGCCCGGGTTGTCTGCGTACTCGTTGACAACGACAGGCCCCTCTACTGCTGACAGGGCAAGAGCGACGCCCTGCGCAGGCGACGGAAACGCCGGACGAAACGCCTCACGATGCGACCAGATCCATTGCGCAACCTCATCGACGCAACGCTGCGCCAGCGCCGCATTTCCGTTTGTGGTGCACACAACCGCCGGGCAGGGCGCCGCGATATCCGCGTAGGGAAACCCGTGGAACCACGAGCAGTCGATCACGCCCGGCTGTGTGGCCAGCATCCGGCAAACGGCATTGACTTCCGCCGGGATGAACCCTTCTTGTGTCGTCACGATATACGGCAGCATCGGCAGGCGCCGCATTGCAGTGACCGGTTTGAGCCTTCCCCGAACCATCTCAAGCAGCAACTCAACGGCTTCGACGCCCCGGTCGTGGAAGTCGGTATGCGGATACAGCTTGCACGGCAACGTCAGGTCGCAAGCGCCGCGCATCGCGTCCGTCAAATTGCCGTGCAAATCGTAGACCGCGGCAATCGGGACGCCCGGCCCGACCAGCGCACGCACGGCAAGCGCCAGATCGCCTTCGACGTCTTCAGTGCCGTCGGCCACACCGGCGCCATGCAGGGCCAGTAGCACGCCGTCAATCGGCAGCGTAGCGCGAATGCCTTCGAGGATGGCTTGCTTCATGGCGGCATACGCGCCGGCTTCGATGGTGCCAGACGGCGTCGCCTGCCCGACATAAGTGGGGATGAGCGTGGCGCCGGTCCTGCGCGCGCCTTCGATAAAGCCGCCCACCTGATGATTCGATTTGTCGAACGCCGCCAGGATTTCATCGCCCCGATACTGCTCGAACGCGCGCAGTGGCGTCATGCCCGCGAATTCGGCGGCGTATGTGTTGGTCTCGTGGATAAGTCCGGCAACGGCGAGGCGGACGGGCAATGGGTCTGAAGTCACGGGAATGCCTCCGGAAGGTATGGTCTGCGTGCGATCAGCGATTGACCTTTTTTGGATCAAAGCTCAGAGCGACCAGTGCGCCGGCGACAAGCGCGCCGGCGATGATAAAGATGGCCGGCGCGGTGCTGTGGTATGTGTCGCGAATCCAGCCGATCAGGTACGGGCTGACAAAGCCGCCAAGGTTCGCCAGGCTGTTGATCGCGCCGATGCATGCCGCTGCCGTCGCGCCGCCGAGGAATGCCGTCGGCAACGTCCACATGATCGGCGAGAAACTGATGATCCCCGCCGCAGCGATCGACAACGAGATCACGGCGAGTACGAGATTCTGTTCCGCGAACACGCTTGCCACCAGCCCGAAGGCGCCCACCAGCATGATGCCGGCAAGGTGCCAGCGTCGCTCCCGATGCCGATCCGAACTCCGCCCCACCAGCACCATGGCGACCACGGCCACGCAATATGGGATTGCGCTAAGCAGGCCGATCTGTACGCCACTGACCGCCCCAGCGTCCTTGATCAGCGTGGGCAGGTAAAAGCCGAGCGTGTACAACGCCATCATCGCGGGAAACGTCATCAGGATAATCTTGCAAATCCGCATGTCCCGCAGAATGCCGGTCAGCGGCATGTGTTCCCGGCCATGATCGTCCTGCGCGATATCGTTCTCGATCAACTGGCGTTGCGCCGGTGTCAGCCATTTGGCGTCCGTGACGCGATCCGTCAGGATCCACAGCACGCCGATGGCCAGCGGCAGCGTCGGCAGGGCTTCGAGCACAAACACCCATTGCCAGCCGGCGTGGCCGCCGACCTGGTGAAAGCGCTCCAGGATCCAGCCCGACAAAGGGCTGCCGAGCAAGCCGGCGATGGGAATGCCCGCCTGGAATATGGCCGTGACCTTGGCGCGGCGGCGATTCGGAAACCAGTACGTCAGATAGAGGATGACGCCGGGGTAGAAGCCGGCTTCGGCGACGCCGAGTAGGAAGCGTACCGTATAGAACTGCCACGGCGTCGTGACAAATGCCATGACTCCCGAGAGCAGGCCCCAGGAGATCATGATGCGGGCAATCCAGCGTCGCGCGCCGACACGATGCATGATGAGGTTGCTCGGTACCTCGAACAGCATATAGCCGATAAAGAACAGTCCTGCGCCGAGTCCATAGGCCGCCTCGCTGAATTGCAGGTCGGCCAGCATATTGAGCTTGGCGATGCCGATATTCACGCGATCGAGATACGCGACGACGTAGCACAGCATCAGGAACGGGATGAAGCGCAGGGCGACCTTGCGGTAGGTGGCGTCTTCAAATGCGTAGGTGTCGGGCCGCCCCTCAATATCGGGCGAAAGCGTGGCGTGCTTCTCCATGAAATGTCTCCTTGTGTTGTTTTGGGGGCGACGACGAAAGGGTCAGGCTGCCGGCTGCATCGCGCCGCATGCCTGGCCGGCCAGCGTTGCGGCGTAGTCCTGGAACCGGCGAAGCTCCGCGGGCGGCACCAGCGAGCCGCCGGTGGCCCAGATCACATGCGTGGCGTTGCGCATGTCCAGTCCGTGATCGCGCACATACGCCTGGCCTTCATGCGAGCCAAGCAACCAGCCCGGGCCTCCGATGCCGGCCGCCGCTGACGGCTCGACTTCCACGCCCATCGAAGTCTTGAGCGCGAGCAACTGAACGTAGAGCTGATCGTCGGCGACGGTGAATACGCCCGCAAGCTGGGATGCCATCAACGGACTGACCAGATGGGATGCCTGGCCGACCGCCAGGCCATCGGCATCGGTCCGGTTATCCAGGCCGATGTCGTAGACGGATACGGGAGCGTCCGTGCCCGATGCCAACTGCACCAGCATGCAAGGCGAGGCCACGGGCTCGGCAAAGAAGCAATGCACATGTTCGCCGAACAGTGCTTTCAGCCCGTAAGTAATGCCGCCGGGCGCGCCGCCGACACCGCACGGCAGATAGACGAAGAGCGGATGCGCGGCATCGACAACGCGGCCGGCTTCGGCCAGTTGGCGCGACAGGTGGCGTGCCGCGGCGGCATATCCGAAGAAGAGCATGGCGGAGCGCTCGTCATCGACAAAATGGCAGCGCGGCGCCGCCAGCGCCTGCTGCCGGCCTGCCGCCACCGCTTCCGCATAGTCGCCTTCATGCTCCACGACGCGCACGCCGCGTTGGCGCAGGCGGTCCTTTTTCCACGCCTTGGCGTCCGCGGACATATGCACCACCGCATCGAATCCGAGCGCCGCCGCCATCACGCCGATGCTCAAGCCGAGGTTGCCGGTGCTGCCGACCGTCACCGAGTATTGCGAGAACAGCGCGCGCGCCGCCGCGGTCGCCAGCACGCGGCGATCACCGTCCGGGTCGAGGATGCCATGCTCGATCGCGATGGATTCGGCAATCGCCAGCACTTCATGAAAGCCGCCGCGCGCCTTGATGGAGCCGGCAATCGGCAGTTGGTCGTCACGCTTGATAAACCATGCCCCGTCGCCGCCATCGTTGCCGACGATCGCGTGCTGAAGCGCTGTGGCTGGCATCAGCTGCGATTCCACTTGCCCGTGGCTTGGCGCCAGTTCGGAAAACAGCGTCGCCATAAGCGGTGCACAGCGCGCAAGACGCGCCTCGGCCGATGCGATCAGATCTGCCGAGGGGGCGGAAGCCGGCAAGGGTTGCCCTTGTTTCGGATTCAGCCAGAGCAGCGGCTGTTTCGATTGCAGTCTTGCTAATAGTTCAGGGTTGAGCGGCAGGGACGCCATCACGCCAGTCTCCAGGGAATTGCTGACAAGCCGTGATCGTAGGCGCTGCAATCGTGCAAAAATAGCGATCATTTCTAACGCATGCATTAGTCAAGCTAATACGAATGCAGCTCGACTCCTCTGTCCTCGGGGCGCTGCGGTGTTTCGAAGCCGCGGGGCGCTTGCTGAGCTTCACCAAGGCGGCCGAATCGCTGAGCCTTACCCAGAGCGCGGTGAGCCAGCAGATCCGCCATCTGGAAGACCGCCTCGGCTACGTGCTTTTCGTGCGCCAGCCGCGCAACCTGAAGCTGACGCCAAAGGGTGAGGCGCTGTTCGAGACGACCACGCGCGCACTGCACGACATCCAGCAGACGATTCAGAAACTCGGCCTGCCAAACGCCCCGTTGCAGGTCAATTGCCTGCCGTCTTTTGCGCTGCAATGGCTGATGCCGCGCCTGACTGAGTTCCACCGCGATCAGCCGGATGTGTCCGTGCGCCTGAAGGCCGAGTTCCAGGCCCTGGACCGGCAATCGATGGATGCGGAAGACATTGACGTGGCGGTGCGTTACGACCCGGTTCACTACAGCCAGCTGCATGCCGACGTCTTGCTGGATGAGTACCTGATTCCGGTAGCCACGCCCGAGTACCTCGCCCAGCATCCCGGGCTATCTGACGGGGCTTCGCTCGACGGCGTCGTGTTGCTGCATGACGCATCGGCTTGGATCGGCGCGGCCGAGTTCGTGGAATGGCGCACATGGCTTGAGGCGTTTCATCCGGAATGGCTCGCGCATCTGGAGGGGCCGCAATTCAATCTGTCGAGCCTTGCCATCAGCGCGGCGTTGAATCACCAGGGGGTGGCGATGGGGCGTACGGCGCTGGTCTATGACGAGCTCAGGAGCGGACGGCTGGTGAATGTCTTTGGCAAGCACGTTCGCGCGCCGGCGCGCTATATGCTGCTTACTCGAAATGCTGATGATCGGCGCGCGGCCGTGTTTTCGACGTGGCTGAAGGCGGAGTGCGGGCGATTTGATGCAGAGAGAGTGGAGTTGTTTTCGGTGGGTGGAGGTGTTGCGGAGCAGGGGATGGTCCGCTGATTCGATTACCGATACATAGCACGCCGTGCGCGGAAATTTCGCCTGCTGCTTTCTATCCCACTCAACGTGACACCGCCATTGCGGGGGCTGGAACAACACCATGATTTTCGCCGTTCGCTTCCACGACAAGCCCGACCAGCTCGCCCTGCGCAATTCCCTATTGCAAGCCCATCTCGATTGGCTGGCGTTGCATGGCGACACGATCCTGATCGCGGGCTCTTTGCGCGAAGTTCCTGACGAAGGAGCGGTTGGCGGGCTCTGGATTGTTCGGGCTGCGGATCGCGCGGAGGTAGAGGCCCTCGTTCAAACCGATCCATTTTGAACGCAAGGTCTACGCGAGCGCGTGGAGATCCACAGCTGGCACCGCGCCTTCGATGAGCCGGTGACCATTTGACCCAGGTCTTAGCCTCTCACGCATGCGGTCGCCTATGGTGACCGGCTGCAGCCGTTTCCATCACCGTTGCAGAAACAGACGCATATCTTTGCGGATTTGGTCTGTTGCCATGACCCCTTTGCGCCAACTACCTTGAGCAAGAATTCAACGGCAGTCAGGCGGCTTTTTCGGGCATAACGAAGGTGGAGGGGTTAGGGTGATCTCCGGACTCATTTGCGTTGGCGACCGGACAACGCACGGAGGGACAGTCATTACCGGCGATGCCACCAGCATCATCGGCAATCGCGCCATGGCACGTGCGGGGGACATGACGATCTGCCCCAAGTGCAAGGGCACCTTTCCGATCCTCGCAGGCAACGGGATTATCACTGCGCCCAATGGTGTTCCCTACGCCAGGCATATGGACCGCACCGCCTGCGGTGCCAGGTTGCTAGCCAGCCAGGACACCACGTTGGCGAGCGAGATGGAGGCTCCAGCGGTCGCCGACTTTGAACCGGCAGCGATCGCTGCTGTTACGGGTTCTGGCCTCTGCCTCGACTGTCTGATGAAGGCGGCTATGACAGGTGCGGCAACAGTGGTCAGAGGGTAGCGATGGGCATCCTCGATCGATACGCCCAACTCCGCGCAGGCATGCAAACGCTGAATCTGTACGTCCTGGTGGATGGCGCGGTGTATCAGCAGCATCGGCATTGCCAGCTTGAACATGTGCCCGGCGTAGTGGCGGCCTTGTTCTCCGGTACGGCGGATGATGCGCTGGCACACGCTGGCCCTTGGCTGGTTGACACGGCGCACGTCACTGAAGCGGTGCTGCATGACTTGATTGCACTGGAGAAGACCGCGCCAGCCGTAACTTGGCTCTTCGCTGAGGCCAATCTCACCGGACTTTCACAGCTCCTGCAATTGCGGCTCGACATCAAGCTGCCCGACGGAAGAACTGCACTCTTGCGGTTTTGGGATCCACGCGTGCTGGCGAGCCTTTTTCAGCTGATGGCGGGTGACCAGCGAGCGGATTTTTTTGGTCATATCCATGAATGGCATTTCCTCGACAAGGGCGTGAGAGTCTGGATAGGGAGGCAGCATGCTGACGCTCAGTGAAGCGCAATGGCAGGCGCTGCGGGAAGCGGAGGCTCGGAGTTTTGTCGGTGCGGTCTGTGAACAGTTCCTGGGTCTTCGGCCGGAACTGTTGCGAGAACCAGGTAAAGAAGAAGTCCTCCGTCGAATGCTGGCCGGGTATGACCTTGCCGCACGAATCGGGCTGCAATCAACGCCGCATATCGTGAAGCTTCTCTATCTTTGTGCCGATGCACCGCAATTGGCGGCTGACGAGCAAGTACAGATGTATCTCTTGAAGCCCGGGGCGACGCCGGAGCTGAGGCTGGATGACTTGTCTGCAGTGATCGCGTACGTCCTAGATGAAATGGGTAAAGGCATACCGCCGGCGTGATGCGTGCGATGCAACTGCGGTGAACCAATAGCTGGTCGTGGAAGCGGGCAGAGGTCCGGCGCCGGACAAGCCAAGGCCGGAAATGAATGCGCAATGGGTGATTCTGTCTCGGCGTAAATGTGGAACATGGAGGGCTATCGCCAATGGCTACACTCGCAATCCCAGTAATCGAGAGTATCGCTGTTCGCGTTTTGTCTGCACTAGGTGTCGGCCTCACAGCAGGTGCAGCAATTGAGGAGATGCGAAAGCGAAACGAGGAGGCAGAAAAGGCCAAGGATAGCCCCCTAGCCCATACGGACGCCCAAACGAAAACAGAAAAGGAAAAATGCAAGGAGTGCCCACCGGACCGCGGGAAGGCGGTAGCGAGAAGCTGGAGCATGTCGGAGTCCTCGCAGGCATATCAGGCGCGCATCACGGGATTTCCACCGGGTACAGAGTGGAACTTTGCTGGACTGGATTTCGATGGTTTCCGGTCTTCGCAGTGCCTGCTGCAGGAAGCCAAGGGAAAGTACGATCAGTTCTTTGACGAGGACGGCGTGCCGAAGGAGTGGTGGGCAAGCAATTCAGGCGGGGAGAACGGCCTGATCCGACAAGCGGGTACGCAGTACGCGGTCGCGCTTCCGAGACCACCTGTCAGGTTGAGCTGGTACTTCATGGAGCCGAAGAGTTACTCCCACTTTACTTCGCTCTTCTCGGTCCAATATCCAGGCTTGGAAACGGTCTTTGAACCATGAAACGCACACTGCTGCCCGAAGTTACAGCTCTCATCCGCCCATCGGTCGACCCGTCGCTGCAGGATCAGTTAACCCAACTGCGCAGATTCATTCATGCGATCCAGGCCTGGGGCCCGTTGTTCAGCAAGTGGTATCTGGGCGGCGACAGCAAGGAAGAAGCACTGCGGTATGAGGCCTTTGGAGAAGGTGAATTCAAGCCCGCGGCGCTCGCGGTCCTCGGGGCGTCGAATAGCGGTAAGGACACGGCGTGTGACATTGGCCTTTGGAATGGGCAAGACGGCTCCCAGGCTGCAGGGTTGAAGTACTTGATGGGCGGACTTCGTCCGTGGACCGTCAATCTTAGGCCAAGAGTCGACCCGACAATTACTACCCCGCAGGTCGTCTCCGTGGTGGAGCAAGCCGCTTTCATCTGGTCGCCCATGCTGATTACTGCGCATCCTCCGTCGTATATGACGAAGAAGGTGTTTCGCGATCGACCCGGCGTCGGAAACATGCTCTATCTGCCGCGCTCAATCACACAGCGCCAGGTGCCAGAGGCTGGCGCTCTGGTTCCTGTCATAAGAGAGCATTGTCAAATCGGGACACTCATCATCAGTGTCGTCGATCAAATGTTTTCGGACTTGCTTCCTGATCACGTAAGGCTGGCGAACAGTATTGAGGTGCGGCTTGTCGATCAGGACCTTTTACCGCGATACGCTGACTTGTAACTATCGAGAGCAAATTGGCGTAGCCCTACGCATAAGGCTTCGCGTCAACGAAGAACTGGCTATGTCGCACGAACTCCACCTTCAGTTCCGCGCCTCCGCAGATAGCCCGCTCGACCTCGAGGACCATCTCGCCATGGTTCGACGCTTCACTCATATCCTTGGTGCAGAAGATGCCCTGCTCGGGGAATCGGCGTGGTACCTCTGCGGAGACACGAAAGGCGATTCTTATCGATATCCACTCTTCGATGGCCATGGCCCGGCAGCGGCGGTATTGGCCGTCTTGAGACAGGAAATGGCAAAAGACGATGTTCTGAAGTCCTTTGCCATTTGGAATGGGCGAATGGAGAGCGAGAAGGGCGCATCCATTTGGTACTATTTTGACCGTGCGGACGATGCCGCGTCGGCGTGGAGTCTTGCATTGGTCTCGAAGCCGCCGGCGAGCCGGCTGGGAACCTGGACTACGGTTGCGAGGGTTCTCAGGGAAGCCGTGAAGATCTGGCAGCCATTGCTGGCTACCGTCGATACGCGAAACTACGACGGTGTATTCCCTGACCGTCCAGGGGCTGGCTGGATGCTCTACCTGCCGATCATCCTCACGGAGCAGCACGTCCCGGAGGCGGGCGCTGTAATCGGAGTCCTGGACAGCAACAACAAGCAGTTGGGAACGATTGTTGTCAGCGTAACCGACGGCCCGTTCTCAGGAACTAATCCTGAACACATCCGGTCGGGGCATGCCATTGAAGTACGGCTTGCCGATCTGGGATTATTGCCGCGGTACATCGATCTGTAGCCAATGCAGGAAATCGAAGGGGTGTTTGCTGCCTGGACGACATCCGGCGCGGCCAATCCCGGCGACTGGATGATCTGAGCTTCAGCGAAGGCTCATGGCCCTGTTCATTGACCGCGACCCTACGTGATGCCGGCCCGATCGGATTGCCTGTCCGCGCTCGGCATGCACGGGAAACCCGCAATTGCCGACTGCGGTCCATTACCGGAAAATCAGTCGGCATACAGCACCTGACCGCGATGTCCGTAGGGACTTCACCAAATTCCATTGGCAAATCGTTCTGCGTAACGATTCACCGAAAGCGCACACCACCGTGACGCCCCCCTCCCGCCTCCCCCGCCTCCCCCGCCTCCACTTCGACCTCACCACCATCCAACTCTTCATCGCCGTCTCCGACCAAGGCAGCATCACCCGCGGCGCCGAGCGCCTGCATCTGGCCGCCGCCGCCGCCTCCAGACGCATCCTCGAACTCGAATCCCAGCTAGGCGTCTCGCTCTTCGAACGCCTGCCGCACGGCATGGCGCTGACCGAGGCCGGCCGCGCGCTGCTGGCGCACGCGCGCGGCATCACCCACACCGTGCAGCGCATGCAGGACGATGCCGCGTCCTTCGTGGGGGGCGACCTGGGCGTGGTGCGGGTGGCGGCGCCAAAGTCCGCCGTGATCCAGTTCCTGCCGTTCGACATCCAGCGCTGCGCGGCGGCCTGCCCCGGAGTCCGGATCGACCTGCAGGAGATGAACAGCCAGGAGGTCCAGCAATCGCTGCGTCGGGGGACGGTGGACATCGGCATCTACGAAGGCAGCCTGGGCGTGGTGGACCTGCCGACGGAGCCGTACCGCAGTGACCGGCTGGTGCTGGTGGTGGCGCGCGGCCATGCGCTGGCCAGGCGCAAGACGGTGACGACGGAGGATGTGCTGGACTGCGACCTGATCGTGCTGGGCGAGAGTTCGGCGATCTCGATCGGGCTGGAGCGGCTGGCGGAGGACGCGGGGCGGGTGTTGCGGATGCGCATGCGGGTGAGCGGGTTCGACAGCATCGCGGCGCTGGTGGCGCAGAACCTCGGGTCCGGGGTGATGCCGGAGGCGATTGCGCGCGAGGTGGCGGGGGGCAGCCGTTTCGTGCGGTTGCCGATCGCAGGGGAGTGGGCGGTGCGGCATTTTGTGCTGTGCCATCGGCCGCACGGGGCGTTGTCTTCGGCGGCATTGAGCGTGCTGCAGGTGCTTGCGCAAAACGCGAAACCTGAATCCCCAAAATAGCGATAGCCCTCGCCGGGTGCATTGCGCAAGATGGGCTCCATAACGATGAGAGGAGACACGCAATGCGGCGCAGACAATTTCTTCTGGCGGCGGCGGCCGGGCTGGCGGTGCCCGGCCTGGCGCGCGCGGCCAATGTGGCGGGGCCGGTGCGCATCGTGGTGGGTTTTGCCCCCGGCGGCGGCACCGACGTGCTGGCGCGGGTGATCGGGCAGAAGCTGGGCGTGATGTGGAACACCAGCGTGGTGGTGGAGAACAAGCCCGGCGCCACCGGCGCCATCGCGGCGGCCTATGTGGCCAAGCAGCCGCCTGACGGCGCCACGCTGCTGATGGCGCATGTCAATAGCCATGCGATTGCGCCGGCGCTGCTGGACGTCAAGTACGACCCGCGCGCGGACTTCACGCCGATCTCGATGGTCGGCGTCACGCCCAATATGCTGACTTGCCGTCCGGAACAGAAGGTGCGCACGGTGGCAGATATCGTGGCCCTGTGCCGCAAGAACCCGGGCAAGATTTCTTTTGGCTCGTCGGGAATCGGCTCGGCGCAGCACCTGGCGCTGGAACTGTTCCGGATGCAGGCGAAGATCGACGTGGTGCACGTGCCGTACAAGGGCTCGGGCCCGCTGGTGGCGGACCTGATCGGTGGCCAGATCGACTATGCGTTCGACACCATGACCGCGGCCACGCCGTTTATCCAGCAGGGCAAGGTGATCGCGATCGCGCAGACGCGGCTCAAGCGCGCGGCCAGCCATCCGAACGTGCCGACGCTGGCGGAGTCCGGCTTCCCCGGCCTGGACGCGGCGTCGTGGTACGGGCTGGTGGGCCCGAAGGGGATGCCGCCGGCGCTGGCGCAGCGCATGAACGAAGACGTCAACCGCGTGCTGGCGATGCCGGACGTGGCCGAGCGGCTGAAGAGCTTTGGCGCCGAAGACTCGGGCGGGTCGAACCAGCAGTTCGCCGCCTACATCACCGCGGAATCGGCCAAATGGGCCAAGGTGATCAAGGACGCCGGCGTGAAGGCGGAGAGCTGATGGGCGACCGCCGCCGCGCCGATGCACGTAGCCCGAACCATTTTCCCAGGACGCAATCGATGATGGATACTCGCGACCCAAGCGCCACCGCAGCCCAGGCCAACGCTACGCCCCTGCCGCTGGCCGGCGTGCGCGTGCTCGATGTCAGCCAGGTCATGGCCGGCCCTTACGCCTGCATGCTGCTGGCCGACCTTGGCGCCGACGTGATCAAGATCGAGCCGCCGGACGGCGGCGACCAGACGCGCGGCTCGATGGGGTTCAAGATGAAGGGCCCGGACAGCATGGGCTTCCTCAACATGAACCGCAACAAGCGCAGCGTCACGCTGGACCTGAAGACCGAATCCGGCCGCGCCGTGCTGTACCGGCTGGCGGAAACGGCCGATATCCTGGTCGAAAACTATCGCCCCGGCGTGATGAAGCGCCTCGGCATCGACTACGAAACGCTCAGCCAGATCAACCCCAGGCTGGTCTACTGCAGCATCTCGGGCTTCGGCCAGAGCGGGCCGTGGGCCACGCGGCCGGGTTTCGACCTGATGGCGCAGGCGATGTCGGGCGTGATGAGCGTGACGGGCTACCCCGGCGGCGCGCCGGTGAAGGCCGGCGTGCCGGTGGCCGATATCGGCTGCGCGCTGTTCGCGACCTACGGCATGCTCTCCGCCTATATCGGCGCGAAGCAGACGGGCAAGGGGCAGTATGTCGATGCGTCGCTGTTCGATTCGGCGCTGGCGTTCTCGGTGTGGGACACCTGCGAATACTGGGGCACCGGGCGCGAGCCCGAGCCGCTCGGCACGGCCAACCGCATGAGCGCCCCGTACCAGGCGATGAAGGCCGCCGATGGCTATTTCGTGATGGGTGCGACCAACCAGAAGCTGTGGCAGCTGCTGTGCAACACGCTGGACCGGCCCGACCTGCTGGCGGACGAGCGCTTTGCCACCGTCGCGCTGCGCCTGGCCAACCGGCAGGCACTGATCGGCGCGCTGGAAGAGAGCTTCGGCAAGCACAGCGCTGACTACTGGATCGAGCAGCTGCTGGAAGTTGGCATCCCGGCCGGGCCGATCCTGACCTACCCGCAGGCGTTCGACAGCGAGCACGGCAAGCACCGCCAGATGCGCATCGAGATCGATCACCCGATCGAAGGCAAGGTGCCCAATATCGGCTTCGCGGTGAAGATGGGCGGCACGCCGCAGCAGGTGCGGCGCCCGCCGCCGCTGCTGGGCCAGCACACCGGCGAGATCCTGGCCGAGCTTGGCCTGTCGCAGGACGAACAGCAGTCGCTGGCCGCGGCCGGCGCGTTCGGCGCATGAGCGCCCCGCAGCAGGCCCCCGCCGAAGGCCGCGTCACGCTGGCGCGCCAGGGCCGGATCGCGACGCTGACCTTCGACCGCCCGGCCGCGCGCAATGCGATGACCTGGGCGATGTACGAGCAGCTTGCCACGCACTGCCGCACGCTCGCCGCGGAAGGGACTGACGGCGCGCGCGTGGTGGTGCTGCGCGGCGCGGGCGGCGAGGCCTTTGTCGCCGGGACCGATATCGCGCAGTTCCGGCAGTTCTCCGGCGGCGATGACGGGGTCGCGTATGAAGCGCGCATCGACGAGGGCATCGCGCTGGTCGAACAGCTGCCGATGCCCACGGTCGCGGTCATCGAAGGCTGGGCGGTGGGCGGCGGGCTGGCCATCGCCACCGCGTGCGACTTCCGGCTGGCCACGCCGAAGGCCCGCTTCGGCGTGCCGATCGCGAAGACGCTGGGCAACACGCTGTCCGCGTTGAACCTGGCCAGGCTGCGCGCGGCGTGGGGGCTGCAGCCGGTGCGGCGCATGCTGTTGCTCGCGCAGATTCTGGATGCCGACGCGGCGCTGGCCTGCGGCTTCGTCGAGGGCGTGCATGCGCCCGAAGCGCTGGAGGCCGAGGTCACCGCGCTGTGCGAGCGGCTCGGCGCGCTCGCGCCGGTCACGCAGACGGTCATCAAGGAATCGCTGCGCCGCCAGACCGTGGCGGCGGTGGCCGATACGGATGATCTGGTGCGGCAGTGTTATGGCAGCGAGGATTTCCGGGAGGGCGTGGACGCGTTTGTCGGCAAGCGACCGCCGGTGTGGAAAGGGCGTTAAGCCTTCGGTCGCCCGACGCTATAGATAGAAGCGTCGGGCCGATTCACTGGTCGTCAAGTATCGGTTGCTGATGCCGTTCGCTGATGCAGTTCGGCTGTCCAGTTACTTCACCGGCACCGAATAGACCACTCGCACAAACTTGCGCGCCGGCTGCCGGTCCACCACCACGCCGCCCATTGCTTCGGCAATCCGCCGGCTCTTCCAGTTCTGCTCCGCGGCCGGATATACAAACCGCGCTGGCCGAAAGGCGGCTGTCGCCCATGCAGCCACGGCCAGCACCGCTTCCTTGCCATAACCGTGCCCGTGCGCGTCCTCGCGAATCCAGATGCCGAACTCCGGCGCCGGCGTGTCGGCATGATGCAGCCCGGCCAGGCCGAGGAAATGGCCATCGCCGGTGCCGCGCACGGTGAAGACGAAATCGGTCCCGTTCTCCATGGCCGGCAGCCAGGCCTGCCAGACCTCGCGAAATGCCTCGGGCGATGGGGCGGGGTCCCACTCCATATAGCGGGCGAGCGTGGGGGTGATGCAGGGCCACGCCTCGGCGGCGTCGTGCTCCGTGAACGGCGCCAGGGTCAGGCGATCGGAGTGGATTAGCGGAGAGGGCTCAGGCATTGGCGATAGGCTCGTTCGGCGGGCCCGGTGTGAGCGGTTACCCGGCAGTGTACGCCTCACTGTCGCCTTCCAGCGTTGGCCAGCCGTGGCGTGAGGGGGGGGTGACAGCGTCTGCGCAACGCCCTGTTGATGATGCCTGACCTGCCAGAGGTGTTGGTGCTTACAGAGTCGTCTCAACGCTACGAACGCCGCATAGCCGGACAATGCTCCGATCGGATGCTCCAGTCTGATTCTTTGGTTGTCACTTGACAACCGTAGGCCGGGCATCTAGCCTTGGAGACATTGATGGCCCGTGACCAACACCCCAAGAAGGAAATTGAAGGTGCGTTAAGACACGCCGAGTCTTGCGGCTGGCGAGTCGAGGCGGCGAGGGGCAGGGGCCACGCCTGGGGACGGATCTACTGTTCACACAATGACAGTGCGTGCCGTGCTGGGGAGTTCTGTGTCATCAGCATTTATTGCACGCCCAGAAGTCCATCCAACCACGCCACCCGAATCCGTCGGATCGTGGATAACTGCCTGCATCGGCACGAAGTCGTGGCGCCGATCAGGCTGCTGGAGAAACCACCGCCATGGAATACGCGTTCACCTTGAGATACCAGCTGCCCGCGGATGACTGCGATCCCGAAACGCTGGTCGAACGCCTCTACGAAGCCGGATGCGACGACGCAACCGTCGGGACAGGCGTGGTCGGCCGCATCGCGCTTGCATTTGACCGCGAGGCGGAGTCCGCGGCCGACGCCATCGTCAGCGCGCTGACCGACGCCAGGCGCGCCATGCCGTCCGCCACGCTGATCGAAGCGGCGCCAGACCTGGCCGGCCTGACGGACGTTGCCGACATCGTCGGCATGTCTCGCCAGAACATGCGCAAGCTGATGCTCGGCCATCCGGCTTCCTTTCCCCCGCCGGTGCATGAGGGTTCAAGTTCCCTCTGGCATTTGTCGGAGGTGCTCCTGTGGATGAGCGGGAGGGGCTACGAGATCGAACAACCGCTGATGGACGTTGCTGCGGCCGCGATGCAGGTCAACCTGGCCAGGAGCGCCGGCAACATCGTCCCGGCGATGGCGCGCCGGGTTCGCACGCTGGTCGCCTGAAGCGATGCAGGCGGTTCCGGTCCATTCCCGCGCCGTCAGTCGGCTGTTTCATCCCGGGAAAGCTCGAGCAGCAGCGGCTGCGCCAGCCGGTGTTCTTCGCAGTTGTTGCCATCGCCGCCGCGGTCGACCACGGCGAAGCATGAGGGCGCGTCCATGGCCAGCAGCATGTGGTGCCAGACGCCGGCGCGGTAGTTGACGCCTTGCCTGCCATTGGTGATGAACGCGCGCAGCGACTCGGCTTGCAGCGTGTCGCCGGGCGGCGCGACCACGACAAGGAAAGGGCGCTCTGAAAGCGGGATGAACGCCTGGCTGCCAAGCGGGTGGCGCTCCAGCATGGCGATTTCCATCGGGAATGCGTAGGGCCTGGCCTCGAACAGGTTGATCAGGGCCCGGCCGCCGCAAAGTTCGACTGTCGCCAGGTCGTGATGGCGCATGACCATGCCGCCGTTGATCGGAAAGGCGCCCGGATCGCCGGCGGGGCGTGCCTCGATCACGTCCCCAAAGGGCGCAAAGGCGGCCGCGCTCAGCGGCTGCGGATGCAGGCGCAGCCGTGGGGCCGCCGGGCGCGCAAGCGTGGTTTCCATCAATAAGTCTCCAGAACTGAACGATCGCGGCGAGCGGCTGACTGCCAGGAGCGCGATCTTGTAAGCTGCAACTGGTCTGACCAGTTGAGCCAGATTTTGCTAGAAGTTGCGGCCAAGCACAAGCTCCCGCGAGCGGCGGCAATGGCGCTCCCCGCTGCCTTCATCAGGGCTTTCCCCAGACCACGCCGCCTTGACACCGGCAAACGGCCTCCTTACCATTCGGCATCTACTGGTCAGACCGGTATGACTTTGTACCACCGCAACCGGACGGCCTGGCCGAAACTCGAACAAACCAAGGAGACTTCCATGATTCCGACAGAAACCGCGCATGCCGGGCCGGATGCCATATCCGTGCCGCGGGCGCAGGCCCAGGCCAGGGAGGACGCGGTGTACCGCAAGGTTGCCTGGCGGCTGCTGCCGTTCCTGATGCTGTGCTATGTGGTGGCCTACCTGGATCGGGTCAACGTGGGGTTTGCCAAGCTGAACATGCTGGCCGACCTGCAGTTCAGCGAGGCGGTCTACGGGCTGGGCGCGGGGTTGTTCTTTATCGGCTATTTCTTCTTCGAGGTGCCCAGCAACCTGCTGATGCATCGCATCGGCGCCAAGGCCACCATCTCGCGCATCATGATCCTGTGGAGCCTGATCTCCGCGGCGATGATGTTCGTGCAGACCAGCACGCAGTTCTACGTGCTGCGCTTCCTGCTGGGCGCGGCCGAGGCCGGCTTCTATCCCGGCATGATCCTGTACCTGACCTACTGGTTCCCGTCGCACCGGCGCGCGCGCATGGTGGCGCTGTTCATGGCCGCGATCCCGATCTCGGGCATCTTCGGCGGGCCATTGTCGGGCTGGGTGATGGAAGCCATGCACGGCGTCAACGGCCTGCGCGGCTGGCAGTGGATGTTCCTGATCGAGGCCGTGCCGTCGCTGCTGGTGGGCGTGGCCGTGCTCTGGTACCTGGACAACAACATCCAGTCGGCGCGCTGGCTGACGGCGGACGAGAAGGCGCTGCTGGCACGCAATATCGCCGCGGAGAATGCGCAAAAAGCCGCTCATATGTCGCTGCGCACCCTGGTGACGGATCCGCGCGTGCTGAAGATGACGATGATCTGCTTCTGCACGGTGATGGGCCAGTACGGGCTGACTTTCTGGCTGCCCACGCTGATCAAGCAGACCGGCGTGAAAAGCGTGCTGGACGTAGGTTTGCTGACCGCGATCCCGTTCGGCGTGGCGGTGTGTTCGATGATCCTGGTCAGCCGCAGCTCGGACCGCATGCGCGAACGCCGCTGGCACCTGATCGTGCCGTTCTGCTGCGCGGCCACGGGCCTGGTGCTGAGCGCCGTGTTCAGCCACAACACCGCGCTGTCGCTTGCGGCACTGGCGCTCGCAGCCGGCGGCAGCCTGGCCACTTCGCCGCTGTTCTGGAGCCTGCCCACCGCGATCCTGTCGGGCGTGGGCGCCGCGGCGGGGATTGCGCTGATCAACTCGTTCGCCAACCTTGCCGGCTTTATCAGCCCGTACATGATCGGGTTGATCAAGGATGCCACCCAGAGCACGGATGCCGCGATGTTCGTGCTGGCGGCGGTGCTGCTGTGCGGCGCGCTGCTGACATACTCGGTGCCGGCCAAGCTGGTCAACAAGTAAGAGGTGGGGCGGGCCGGTTTGTCGGCTAGAATTTCCGGCAACCGGCGCTGCGTCCTTTGGCGCTTGCCGCCCTTTACGCGTTCCTTTGCACGTTCCTTTGCGCGTCCCTTTACTGGCCAACCCCGCACGTATGACAGGATCTTCCGCCTCCGTCGCCAACCAGGCCGTCAGCCTTATCCAGCAATGGGTGCGCGACGGCACGTTCCCCGCGGGCACGCTGCTGCCGGCACAGCGGGAACTGGCGGCGAAGGTCGGCATCAGCCGGGCGTCATTGCGCGAGGCGATCTCGACCCTGCAGGGCATGGGTGTGGTGGTGTCGCGCCCGGGCAAGGGCGTCTATGTGACCGCCGCCGGCGACAGCGCGGCGGCCACGCCGCCGTGGCGCTTTGCCGCCACGCATTCGCTGATCGATATCTACCAGCTGCGCTTTGCACTGGAAGGGCTGACGGCGCGGCTGGCCGCGCTGGCCATCTCCGCTGACGAGATCGAACAGCTGCGCCAGAATGCGGCCACGATGCAGCGGGCGATCGAGGCCGATGCCTATGATGAGGCCTCGCAGCTGGACTATGAGTTCCACACGCTGATCGTCACGGTGTCGGGCAACCAGGTGATCCGCGAAATCCTGCGCGAAAGCGCCGAGGTGATGCGCGAGAGCCAGCGCCTGCCGTACTACCGGCGCGGCGCGCGCAACGCCACCTTCCTGGAGCACAGCGCCATCATTGAGGCACTGGCCGCGCGCCAGCCGGAACAGGCGCAGCGCGCGATGGAGCGCCACATCATGCTGGCGGCACGCCGGGCCGGCGTGCATTTCCCCACTGGCGACGAAAAAGACAATTGATCCCCGGCCGGACCTCAGTCCAGCCGGAACACCCCGACCGCCCGGTTCAATCCTTCGGTCTGCTCCCGCTGCGCCCGGGCGGCTTCGGCCGCGCCGGCCACCAGTTCGGCGTTCTCCTCGAATGCCGCCTGGATCTCGGCCACGCGTTGCGCCATGCCCTCGATGCCGCTGCGCTGGTGGTCGCCCAGCGTCGCCAGTTCTTGCACCAGCGCGGCCAGCTGGCCGATGCTGGCCACTACCTCGTTCATGGTCTCGCCGGTATGGCCCACCAGTTCGGTGCCGGCGTGGGCGCGCTCGACCGAGGTATTGATCAGGCCGCGGATCTCCCGCGCGGCGGCGGCGCAGCGATGCGCCAGTTGCCGCACCTCGCCGGCCACCACGGCGAAGCCCTTGCCGTGCTCGCCGGCGCGCGCGGCCTCGACGGCGGCGTTCAGCGCCAGGATGTTGGTCTGGAAGGCAATGCTGTCGATCACGCCGATGATCTCGGTGATGCGGCCGCAGGCTTCGTCGATCTCGCCCATGGTCTGGATCACCGACAGGATTTCGCCGCTGCCGCGCGCCACCACGGCGCTGGAGGCGCCGGCCAGCTCGCAGGCACCGCGTGCCTGGTCGGCGCTGGCGCGGGCGGACTGGGTCAGCGCCTGCATGTCGTGCATGGTCTGGGCGACCACGCGTGCCTGGGCCTCGGTGCGGCGCGCGACGGTGGCGCTGGTGTCGAGTATGTCGCCCGCGGCGTTGGCCACGGTGCCGGCGGTGTCGCGTACCTGCAGCAAGGTCTGGCGCACGGTGTCCAGCGTCTTGCGGAAGGCGCGGGCGAAATCGCTGGCGGGGTCGTTGCCGTCGCCGGCCAGTGTCAGGTAGCCGGGTTCGCGGCCGATGCCCGCGGCCAGCGCGCTCAGTTCATCGGCGGAATGCGCGTCGCGTTCCAGCCGCCAGGCGATCACGCACAGCACGGCGGTCTGCGCGATGACAAAGGCCGCGTGGAACAGCACCATGTTGAAGCTGGGATCGGTGAAGCAGATGGTGTTCCAGCCCCATTGCTGGAAGAAGTTGAAGCTCAGGTGATGCAGCGCGATCGCCAGTGCCGCCAGCAGGATCACGCGGAAGTCGCGATAGGCCAGCAGCATCGACAGCGAGACGAACACCAGGAAGTGGAATTCCACCTGTCCGTGCGCCTGGTGGATCAGCAGCGCGACAAAGGCCATCATCAGCACCGCCATCGCCAGCCGCGTGGCGAGGCGGGCGGGCAGTGCCACCGCCATCAGCGTGCCGAGCGACGCGATCGGCAAGCCCAGCGTCAGCGTCAGGCCGGTCGAGCCATAATGGTTGCCGACCACCAGCGACAGCAGGCCAAGCAGCCACAGCATCGCCGTCATCAACCGGTCCGCGCGGCGATGCACGCCTTGCAGCAACGGCGTGTGCGGCGCGGCCGGTGCGGCAACGGAAGGGCCCGCGGCGCGGCGGGCAGGGATGGTCGCGGACAGGCGTCCGGACAGGGCGTGGTCGGCGCTGGTCATGGTTCCCCCGCAGCGTAGTTCGAGAAGACGCTGCACCCCGTCCGCATGTGTCGTTATTGTTCTAATGCCTTTGTTTTCAGTGTTGCGCGGCTGATTATATCGATGCCCATGGCGCGCGGCGGGCTTTGCCGCCGCGGTGCAACACTGCGGGAAAAATGCTGCAATTGAGTGATGGTCGAGGTCGGCGCGAGCGGCTACGATGTCGGGCGCTGCAGCGCCCCGCGCAAGCCTCGCGGTTCAATCCAGCAGCGCCACCTGCACGTCGCGCGTCCCCTGGTACGGGTTGCGGCCGTGCCAGACCTGGAGGTTGTCGAGCACCATCACGTCACCATCGTGCCATGGCCAGCTGTAGGTAGTCTGGTCGCACAGCTGGTCGATATGGGCGCGTTCGGCATCGGTCAGCGGTTCGCCATTGCCGAGCGTGGCGCCGGTGGGGTATTTCTGGCGTCGGCGCCGTTCCTGTTCCTGCTCGGGATGCTCCACCTGCGGCCGCATATGCAGGATCGAGCGGTACAGCTTGCGCCCGGTCTGCGGATGCGCGACGAACGGCTCCAGCGCATTGAGCACGGTCAGGCTGCCATCTTCATGCCACACCGGCTCCAGCCCGCGCTCGGCGCACAGGCGGTTGACCTCGGCCGGGTCCTCGGTATGGAACGACTGGTTCCAGCCACGCTCGTCCATATGCGCGTAGGACGCATCGTCGGCATCGCGTCGCGGGCCGAAGTTGATGGCGGTACGGGATCCCAGCGTGGCGATCTTGCCGGCAAGTTCCGGATCCATGCGCTCGGCAAGGTGGCGCACGTCGGCGATCAGGGTCTCGCCGCCCACCTCGGCGGTCTTGCGCGAGAAAAAGGCGATGCGGCGCGGATAGTCGCGGCGATAGGCCATTTCTGAATGCACCGCCAGGCGCACGCTGGCCGACAGCCGCGTGGCTTCCATCACGCGGCCGCTGATGGTTTCGCGCGGGGCGCGGCCACCTGCGTAGCCGCCGTCAAACGCGGGAAACTGTTCGATAAAGTCGGCAAAGTCTTCCGTGCCGGCGGTGGGAAAGCCGCGCAGCACGATGCCGCCATGCTCGACGATCAACGCATCCAGCGCGGGGCGCGCCGCGCGCGACCACAGGCGGAAGCGGCCGCGGTCGCGCAGCACTTCGCCGGCGGGTTCGATGAACAGCGGCGGGCGGCCGGGCTGCAGCACGTGGCAGCGCACGTCCGGGCCAAGGTCGGGTACTGGCACCGCAAAGGTCGTGGCATCGGCCAGGGGGCTGGCTTGGGTCATCGTTGTCTCCATTTAGTCATCGGTCGGGCCGGGGCTCAGGCCCGGTAGGAAGGGTCGATGCGGTCCAGCTCGCGCCGCACCGCAGCCCATTCGCGCTCGCCGCGGATGGCCACGCGGCCGAAGGCCTTGCGGCTGGCTTCCAGCGACGCCTGCGACGGCATCGTCAACTCGCCGCCGGCCATGGCATCGACCTGGATCTTGCAGGCCGTTTCCAGCCAGTAGATGTTGAAGAAGGCTTCGGCGATGGTGCGGCCGCAGACCAGCAGGCCGTGGTTACGCAGGATCATGGCGTGGTGCTGGCCCAGGTCCTGCACCAGCTGGCCTTGCTGCGCCAGGTCCACCACCGGGCCGGAAAAGTCGTGGTACGCGATGCGCCCGTAGAACATGTGCGCGTGCTGCGATACCGGCAGCAGCCCGCACGCCATCGCCGAGACGGCCGACGCCGCCCGCGTATGCGTGTGCAGCACGCACAGCGCGTCGTGGCGCGCGGCATGCACGGCGGTGTGGATCACGTAGGCGGCGGGGTTCAGCCCCAGTTCCCCGGCATCGCCTTCGGGCCGGTAGACGATGTCGCCATTCAGGTGGATCTTGTACAGGCTGGTCGCGGTCACTTCCTGGTACAGCAGGCCGTACGGGTTCAGCAGGATGTGCTCCGGCTCGCCCGGCACGCGCGCGGTGATGTGGTTGTAGATCAGGTCGGTCATGCCGTACCGGTGGACGGCGCGATACAGCGCCGCCAGCTCGATGCGGGTGGCCCACTCGGCGTCAGTGATGGCGGCGGGGCGGATGGGTTCGGCTTCGCTCATGTCAGGGCTCCTTGGCGCGCGCGGGGTCAGTCCAGCCGGATGCCCAGTTCCGCCACCAGCCGCTTGTCGCTGGCGAACTGCGACGCCGCGTAGTGCTGGTAGTCGGCGGTATTCATATAGCGGTTGGGCATCGATTCGGCTTCCAGCGCGCGCACGTAGGCGGGGTCCGACGTGGCCTGGCGGAAGGCATCGTGCAGCGTCGCGACCACCGCCGGGTCCAGCGCGCGCGGGCCCGCGATGCCGACTTCCGACTGCACGGTGATGTCGTAGCCCAGTTCGCGCAGCGTCGGCACGGCCTGCCAGCGCTTCAGGCGCTGCGGCTCGGCCACGGCCAGCAGGCGCACCTTGCCGGCTTCAGCCATGGCGCCCCAGCCGGCTTCGATCATGACGTCGACATGGCCGCCCAGCAGCGCCGACAGCGCATCGGCGCCGCCCTTGAACGGGATGAAGTTGAGCTTGATGCCGGCCTGCTGCTCCAGCCGCCGCACGGTGATCTGGCCGAGCGAACCGGTGCCGACGGCAGCCACGTTGACCTTGCCGGGGTTGGCGCGCGCGTGTCCGATGAAGTCGCCGAAGCGCTGCCACGGCGAGCCTGCCGGCACGGAGATGCCATAGACATAGCTGGTCAGGCCGATGATGTAGGTAAAGTCCTTGATGGCGTCGTAGCTGACCGGCTGCAGGTGCGGCAGGCGGAACAGCGCGGGCGTGATCAACGCCAGCGTGTAGCCGTCGCGCGCCGCGCTGCGCGCCATCGCGGCGGGCCCCAGCGTGCCGCTCACGCCGGGCTGGTTCTGGATCACGATCGGCTGGCCCAGCGTCTTCGACGCCGCCAGGCACAGCGCGCGCATCTGCACGTCGGTGGCGCCGCCGGCGGTGAAGGGCACGATCAGGGTGATGGGGCGCGCGGGCCAGGCCTGGGCGCGCGCGGCGGCGGGCAGGCCGAGCGCGGCCACGGCGGGGATGAGCGCCGCGGCCGGCATGGCCTTCAGCATTGCGCGCCGGCCGGCATCGGGGGAGCGCTGGGGGCAGTGGGGGCGGGGCATGGGGGTCTCCTGGTCTGGTCTGCGGCAGCGCGGGCGGGCTGCTTGCCGGATGCGTTCAGCGCGTCCCGTGTGTCCGGGCTGTGGCTGATCGCCGTCCTGTGCTGCCTGCGGAAAAGTCTATGGTGGCTGCGCGAGTGCCGCGATGCCGGCACCCGGCAAAGCGATTCCGAACTGGAATCGCGCACTAGAATGTCCGCGCCGGCCTGGCAAGCTCGCCACGCCCATCCAACCCATGGAATCGGAATCGCATGAAGACCGAAGACCTCCGGCTGTTCCTGGCGGTCGCCGAGCACGGCAACCTGCACAAGGCCGCTGGCACGCTGGGGCTGACCCAGTCGTCACTGTCGAAGGTATTGGCGCGGCTGGAGGCGGAGGCCGGCCTGCAGCTGTTCGAGCGCATGCCGCGCGGCGTCATGCTGACCGCCGTTGGCCGCAAGTTGCAGGCGCATGCACGGCGCATCGTGCTGGCCAATGACGATATGGAGAACGAGATCAACGACGAGCGCCAGGCGCGCGTTGGCCAGGTGCGCGTGGCGACGCTGCCGCACGTGGTGCCGTCGCTGTTCGCGCCGCTGCTGGAGCAGTTCCTGCTCAGCCGGCCGCTGGCCCGGTTCTCGATTGCCACCCACCTGAGCCCGCAGCTGATGGCCGCGCTGCAGGACGGCGAGGTCGACCTGGTTTGCGCCGCCATGCCGGACGGGGCCGCCGCGGGCGTCGAGTACCTGCCGCTGGGGGCGCTGACGCTGCAAGTGGTGGCGCGTGCAGATCACCCGCGGCGCGCGCGCCTGCGCTCGCTGGCCGACCTGGTGGACGAGCATTGGGTGGCGCCCGCCACCTCGCTCTATGTGCGCAGCGGCTTCGAGGAACGCTTTACCAGCCGCGGGCTGCCGCCGCCCCGCGTGACCGTTGAAAGCACCAGCTCGTCGGTGTCGTTTGCCGACCTGCTGCGCAACACTGACCTGCTTGGCATCATGCCGCAGCGCCTGCTGGGGCAGGCGGTGGGGCTGGGGCTGCAAGCCATCGAGGGCGAGGGCATGTGCTGGCAGTATGAGCTGGCGGTGTTCTGGCGCTCCAGCGCCTATCTTTCGCCGCTGTGCCGCGACTTTCGCGACGCGCTGGTGCGGTGGTGCGCGGAAGCCGGCATCTGACCCAAGACGCCCGCGCTGCCACCCTCACTCCAGCCGAATATTGTTCTCCTTGATCACGTTACCCCAATACGCCTGATCAGCACGGGTCGTCGCCGCAAAAGCCGCCGGCTGCGTGGTCTTGACGATCAGCCCCAGCTCCCCCAGCCGTTGGCGGATGTCGGCCGCGGCCATCACCGTTTCGACGTCGGCTGCGATCTTGTCGACGATGGCCTGCGGCGTGCCGGCCGTGGTGAACAGGCCCAGCCACGCCGGGCCGTCCAGCCCCTTGAAGCCGAGTTCCTGGAAGGTGGGCACGTCGGGCAGCATCGGCGCGCGGGTGTTGCCGGTCACGGCCAGCGGCTGCAGCTTGCCGGTGCGCGCGTGCTGGCGCACTGTCATTGGCGACAGCGTGCCCAGCGAGATCTGGCCGCCGATCAGGTCGGTGGCAATCGGCGCTTCGCCCTTGTACGGCACGTGGACCAGCTGGGCGCCGGCATCCTTCAGGAAAACCTGCATGTAGAGATGGGCGCCGGTGCCGATGCCGTAGGTGCCATAGGAATATTTGTCCGGCTGGGACTTGGCCAGGGCCACCATCTGCTGCAGCGTGCGCGGCATGGTGCTGCTGGCGGTCAGCACCAGGCTGGAGGTGCATAGCTGGCCGATGGCGGTCAGGTCGCGCAGCGGGTCGAACGGCGGCTTGGCCACCATATAGGGCGTCTGCACCAGGCTGGGCAGGCCCAGCAGCAGCGTGTAGCCGTCGGGCTGCGCCTTGGCGACCACGTCGGCGCCGATCATGCCGCCCACGCCGGGCCGGTTCTCGACGATCACCGGGCGCTGCCACAGCTTGCCGAGCGGGTCGCCCAGCGCGCGCGCCAGCACGTCGGTGGCGCCGCCGGGCGGGTAGGGCACCACCAGCCGCACCGGGCGCGCCGGCCAGGATTGCTGGGCCCGGGCCGGTCCGATGCCCAGGGTTGTCGCGGCGGCGGCCAGGGATCCGGCTCCCAGCCAGTGCAGGGCCTTGCGGCGGTCGGCTTGCATGATGTCTCCTCCAGTGGTTGACGTCGTGTCGGCATGCGGCCCGGGCGGCAGTGCGCCAGTGGGCCACGGCAAGGCGCAGCGTACGAGGCCGCGGCGCTGCGCGGCATCGACGGAATGGACGAGAACCGTGGGGAGTACTTACCCGGATCGGGTTTGCGCAGGGGCGGATGCGGCAGTGCCGCAATCGAGCCGCGGCATCGCTTATGATGGGCGCCCGCTGCCGGCGCGGTCAGTCTGATCGCTTGTGCGGCGTTTGATCCATTTCCAGCTTGATCCAACATGGCCCGCCTCAAACTCGACCTGCCTGCCGACCAGCTTTGCTATGCCACGCACCTCACTGTGCGCGTGACGGACATCAATTCGGCCAATCACCTTGCCAATGATTCGATGATCTCAATGATTTCGGAGGCGCGGGCGCGCTTCCTGTTCGAGTTCGGCAGCGAGGACGTGCGCGAGGAAGGGGTCGGCATCATCGTCACCGACCTGGCCACGATGTACCGCAACGAGGCCCATGCGCGCGACCAGCTGCTGTTCGAGGTGGGCGTGATGGACTTCAACAAGTACGGCGGCGACATCATCTTCCGCATCACGCGGCCGGCCGATGGCGCGCTGATCGCGATGGCCAAGTCGGGCTTTGTTTTCTTCGACTACGTGGCGAAGAAAGTGGTGGCGATGCCGGCGGGGTTCGCCGGGCGCTTCCCGAAGGTGAACTGGGTGGAGTAGCCGATGGCGTGGCGCTGTCCGCTGACAGCGCCACGTGCTTGCGCGGGATGCGGCTCAGGCCTTGCGCTCGCCGCCAAGCGCCTCGGTCAGGTCGACCAGCATGCCGGACAGCTCGCCCGCCATCATGGTGAAGTCCGCGTCGAAGCGCTCGTCTTCGTCGTGCGCGGTGCCGTCGGCCTGTTCCTTGATCACGTCGAGCGGCGCGACTTTCTTGACCACCAGACCGTCGGTCAGCACGAACGAGACGCGGTCGTTCCAGGTCATCGCCAGGCGCGTGCAGCGCTTGCCGGCGGCGATATGGCGGCGCAGGTCTTCCGGGTCGAGCGGGTGGCGCACGTAGCGGACCGTGGCCTTGCTTTCGGCGCCGGACTGCAGCTCGATTTCCTGGTCGACGGTAAAGCCGGCGGGGGCCGCATCGCCGGCCAGCCATTCGGTCATGGCCGCCACCGGCGACTGGTTGACGTGCAGGTTGATCAGCGGCAGCGGATCCAGCGCCTTGAACAGCATGCCGCGCACTTCATCGGCCTTGGCCGCGGCGGCGGCGTCGATGGCCAGCCAGCCGTTGTCCGGATCGATCCACACGCGCGTGTCGCGGCGGATGCTGAAGGCGCGCGGAAGCAGTTCTTCGGTGACCTGCTCCTTCAGTTCCTTCATTTGCTTGCGGCCGGGCTTGTAGCCTTGCTGCTCTTCGATCTCGGCGGCGCGGGCGCGCGTGACCTGGTTGACCACGGTGGTGGGCAGCAGCTTTTTTTCGGTGCGCAGCGTCAGCAGCATCTGGCGGCCGACGGTATGGACCAGCTGGCCGTTGTCACGCGGCGAGGCCCAGCCCTGCGTCTGCATTTCGAGACTGGTGCCGGGAAAGAAGGCGTGCTTCGCCAGGCTGGCTTCGACCTCGTCGGCGCTCAGCGACCACGGGGCGGAGAAACGATGGACCTGCAGATTCTTGAACCACATGGGGAATTCGGCCAAAGGGACGAATTCTAACGCCCCGCGGCGCGCGGCCGCGAAAAATGCCCGCGCCGCGCGACGCGCCGGCCGCGCGGCGGCAACCGCAAAGCGCTGCTACAGGTCGAGCCTGGTGATCTTGCTGCCCTCGAAACTCAGGCCCGCCATCAGGCCGGCATTGGTCATGACGAAGCCGACGATGGGCTGCTGGGCGGTATTGGTATCCAGTACGCCGTTTGCGCCAACGGTCGCCAGCGCGACGGTGGCATCGACGCCCGCGGTCCAGCCGCTGCTGCGCATGAATTTGTCGTAGGCGTCCTGCGTCATGAACATCAGGATCACCGACTTGGACTGCGCACCGATCTGCCAGCCCACCGAGCCTGAGATCAGCCGGTAGTAGCCGCGCGTGCCGCCGCCAGAGCGCAGCGTGCCGTCGCCATACTCGCCGCCGACGATAAAGCCCGCCGACAGGGTCTTCGGGAACACCAGAATGCCGCGCGCGCGGCTGCCCAGCTCGCGCGCGCCGTTGACCGAGCCGTACAGACGCGACAGCGTGGCGTCCGAGCCGGAATCCAGTTCACGCCGGCGCGCGGCCTTGTCGGCGGGCGCATCGGGCTTGGTGGTGGTGCACGCGCCGGTGGCCAGCGTGCCGAGGGCCAGACCCGCGCTGGCCGAAAGGAAGGTTCGACGTTTCATCTCGTCTCCTTGGTGTTGTTGTCGCCTTTGAAGCATAGGCGCCGAAATCACCCGGGTAAAAGATTCACGCCGCCGAGTCGTTTCCATTTGTGACGAAGGTGGTGCGCGACGGCCGTTCGCGGCAAGAATAATGGGCCTTGCGCCCGGTACGTCCCATGGCTGGTGGATCGCCATGTGACCGCCGCTGCGCCGCCACTGCATTTGCATCTTGACCCGCTATGAAGAAACTTCTCACCGCCTTGCCGCTGTTGCTGCTGGCCGCATGCGCTTCCCAGCCTCCGGGGGCTACCGCTGACGCAGCCGCCGCGGCAGGGTCTGCCGCGGCGGCCGACGCCGGCAGCGAATGGCAGGCGCTGCGCGCCAAATACATGGATTGCACGCAGAAGAAGGCGAACGGCAACCTGTCGGCCAAGGGCCATTCGAAGGACGTGGCCGACCTGGCGCTGTCCGCGTGCCAGCCCGAGCTGGACGCGATGCACAATGCGTTCCGCAGCTATCTCGATGCGCAGATGTCGTCGTCGCACGGCAAGAGCAGCGCGCGCCAGGCAGCGGCGCGCGTCACCAGCGACACCCGCGACAAGGCGCGCAACTACCTGGTGCGCTACGTCGAGCGCGAGCGCTACCTAGCTCGCCAGAACTGACGGCGAGCCTGCGGCAGCTCAGAGCATTTCCAGCGCCCCCGGGCCGTCGGGCGGCGGGAAGATGCGGTCGATCTCGGCCAGCTGGGCGGGCGACAGCGGCTTCGACAGCGCCTCCAGGTTTTCCTGTAGCCGATCGCGCCGGCTGGTCTTGGGGATGGCGATGACGCCGTCCTGCGCCAGCAGCCAGGCCAGCGCCGCCTGCGCCGCGCTCATGCCGTGGTCGCGCGCGAAGCGCTTCAGCCCGGGATGCCCCAGCAGGCGCGACTGTTCGATCGGGGAATACGCCATCACCGGCACGCCGCGCTGGCGCAGCCACGGCAACAGGTCCCATTCGATGCCGCGCCGGCCCAGGTTGTACAGCAGCTGGTTGGTGGCCACGCGGCTACCGCCCGGCGCGTCCCACAATTCCTGCATATTGGACAGGTCCAGGTTGCTGACGCCCCAGTGGCGGATCTTGCCGTCGCGCTGCAAGGCCTCCATCGCCTGCACGGTCTCTTCCAGCGGCACGCCGCCGCGCCAGTGCAGCAGGTAAAGGTCGATGCGGTCGGTGCCCAGCCGCTGCAGGCTGCGCTCGCAGGCCTGCACGGTGCCGCGCCGGCAGGCGTTGAAGGGATAGACCTTGCTGACCAGGAAGGCCTGGTCGCGCCGGCCGGCGATGGCCTCGCCGATCATGGCCTCGGACTGGCCTTCGCCGTACATCTCGGCGGTATCGATCAGGCGCAGGCCCAGGTCCAGCCCCAGGCGCAGCGTGGCGATCTCTTCCGCGCGCGCGGCGGCCGACTCTCCCATATTCCATGTGCCCATGCCGAGCGCCGGGACGCGCTCGCCGTCGGGCAGGGTGACTTGCTTCATTGCTTGGCTTCCAGTTTGGCCGCGGGTTGGGCGCCCGGCGGCACCCAACCACACTAGTTAACAACACCGGCAATGTACAACCCGCGCGCGCCGGCAATGCTTCAAACCAGTCCGGTCAGAAAATACAGCGCGATGACGAAGAACACCGCGGCGGTCTTGATCAGCGTGACCGCGAAGATATCGCGGTAGGACTCGCGGTGGGTCAGGCCGGTCACCGCCAGCAGCGTGATCACCGCGCCGTTGTGCGGCAGGGTGTCCATGCCGCCGCTGGCCATCGACACCACGCGGTGCAGCACCTCCAGCGGGATCTGCATGGCCTGCGCGCCCGCGATAAAGGTCTGCGACATCGCCGCCAGCGCAATGCTCATGCCGCCCGAGGCCGACCCGGTGATGCCGGCCAGCGTGCTGACCGAGACCGCGGCATTGACCAGCGGGTTGGGGATGGCGCGCAGCGCATCGCTGACCACCAGGAAGCCCGGCAGCGCCGCGATGACGCCGCCGAAGCCGTATTCCGACGCGGTGTTCATCGACGCCAGCAGCGCGCCGCCGACCGCGCCCTTGGTGCCCTCGGCAAAACGCTCGCGCAGGGCGCCGAAGGCGGTCAGCAGCACCACGGCGATGCCCAGCAGCAGCGCGCCTTCCACCGCCCAGATCGCGGTGACGCTGGCGATGCTGGTTTCCACCGGCGTGGCCAGGCCGGGCAGCGCCACGCTGCTGGATTCGCCGTACCACTGCGGAATCATCCGCGTCAGCCAGAAGTTGGCCACGCCCACCACCACCAGCGGCAGCAGCGCCAGCAGCGGGTGCGGCAGCTTGCCGGCCTGGCTGCGCTCGGGCTCGTTGCGCAGGTTGGTGCCATAGCCCTCGCCGCGCGCGGCGGCGGCGCGGCGGCGCCATTCCAGGTAGCTCAGGCCCACCACCAGGATAAACAGCGAGCCCGCCACGCCCAGCACCGGCGCGGCCCACGAGGTGGTGTTGAAGAAGTTGGTGGGAATGATGTTCTGGATCTGCGGGGTGCCCGGCAGCGAATCCATGGTGAACGAGAACGCGCCCAGCGCGATCGCGCCCGGCATCAGTCGCTTGGGGATGTTGCTCTGGCGATACAGCTCGGCGGCGAACGGGTAGACCGCGAACACCACCACGAACAGCGACACGCCGCCATAGGTCAGCAGCGCGCACACCGTGACGATTACCGCGTTGGCGCGCGACCGCCCGATATAGCGGATCGCCGCGGCGACGATGGACTCGGAAAAGCCCGACAGCTCGACTACCTTGCCGAACACCGCGCCTAATAAGAAGACAGGGAAATACAGCTTCACGAAGCCGACCATCTTCTCCATGAAGATGCCGCTGAACACCGGCGCCACCGCCGACGGCTCGGTCAGCAGCACCGCCGCCAGCGCGGCGATCGGCGCGAACAGGATCACGCTGTAGCCGCGGTACGCGGCGAACATCAGGAAGGCAAGGGCTGCCAGTACGATCAGGAACGACATCGGATCTCCTTCAGGGTTGCCTTCTCCTGAGGTGCGGTCCGTTGCCGCGCGGGGGCCTGCGCTTGTGGCGCGTTGTCTCTTTCTGTGCGTCAGGAAAAGGGATCAGCCGGGGACTGTGCCACAGCTTGGCCGGCGGCGAAACCTCGCGGCTCGCCGCCGGCCGGTGCGCTGGCGCCGGCCGGCGTGAAGGAGCGGGGCGGCTTCACCCGTGCTGGTGACGATACTCCTGCGTGCGCCCGCCGTAGCCATACGCCGCGGCGCGGGCGTCGATCACGTGGACGTAGGAGACCGGATGCAGGTTGCCCAGCAGCCCGGACATGGTCTCGAACACGGCCGCGATGAACTGCGCCTTCTCCGCCTTGGTGTTGGTTTCATCGGTCACGCTGATGTCAAGGTGGAAGGCGTTGCGGCCCTGCTCGGACAGCGGCGCGTCGCCGATGATCCAGCTGTCGTGCGGGATGTACTGGACCGTGACGGCGATCACGTCGCGCCGCTTGCCGAGCACGCGCTCGGTCAGGTCGGCGATCGCCTTGGCGCTGCGGCGGGTGAGGTCGGCATCGGCTTGGCCGGACAGGTGCAGGACGATGTGGGGCATGGCGGGCTCCTTGGGTTTGAGCGGGTGGGTGAAGCCATGGTAGGGCGTGGTGTAGTATCGGAATAGCGGGAATAATCGATGCCTTCCATCGGCTATCCCGAATCAATTCGACCCTGCCGGAGACCAGCCATGCGTGGATTCGACACCGACCAGTTGCGCACCTTCGTGACGGTTGCCGACAGCGGCAGCCTGTCGGCCGCCGCGCCCAGGCTGTTCCTGTCGCAGTCGTCGGTCAGCGAGCAGCTGCGCAAGCTGGAAGAGCGCGCCGGCGTGCCGCTGCTGACGCGCGGCCGCCACGGCGCGCAGCTGACGCCGGCCGGACAGCGCTTGCTGGATCATGCGCGGCGCATCCTGGCGCTGAACGAACTGGCGCTGCAGGAGCTGCGCGGCCACGCGCTGGAGGGCGAGCTGCGCCTGGCGGTGACCGACTACTTCCGTCCGGGCGAGATCGCCGGCATGCTGCGCCGCCTGCGCGAGCGCTATCCGTACCTGCGCCTGCACGTGACGGTGATGAAGAGCGCGGCGATCGATGCCGCAGAGGCGCGCGACGCCTTCGATATCGGCCTCAGCATGCGGCTGCCCGGCACGCGCGGGCCGGCCGCGCGCGGCACCGTGCTGCGCCGCGAGCCGCTGGCCTGGGTGGCGGCGCCGGCCGAGGCCGACAGCCTGCCCGCGACCCTGCCCCTGGTGCTGCTGCCCGACACCTGCTCGCTGCACCAGTACGTGGTGCAGCGGCTGCTGCGCAAGCGGGTGCCGTTCGAGATCGCGCACTCGGCGTCAGGCGTGGCGGGGCTGCACCTGGCGCTGGCGGCGGGGCTGGGCCTGTCGTGCCTGAACGCGTCGGCGATCGGGCCCGGCGTGGCGCCGCTGGACGCTGCCACGGTCGCGCGGCTGGGGTTGCCGCGGTTGCCGGAGGCGGAGTTCTTCCTGCTGCCGGCGCGGCGCGGGGAGTCGGCCTTCATTGCGGAAGCGCGCGATGCGCTGGCCGCACAACTGGCCTAGCAGGACCGCCTGGAGTCAGAAAAAGATGACAAAGGGATCACAGACCGGATGCCGCCATCGGCCCCGGTTGTGTTGAAAGCAACATATCCGGAGTGGGAATAGGAATAATTCGCAATCTCGTTGACCATGACAATCCCGTAATCGATAATGCGCCCGCATTTCCAAATTATTACAGTCGATTACAGGCCAATGAGAATAAAACTTCACCCGATTTGTGCCGCGGTGGCGGGGAGCTTCGTTTTTCAACCGGTGCTGGTGTGGGCACAAGCCGCACCGGCGGCGCCGGCGCAGTTGCCGGAGGTCACCGTCAAGGCGGACGTCAGCCGTGAACTGGGCACGGGCTACAACCCGCCCAATGCGGTCAGCGCGACCAAGACCGAGGCGCCGCTGCGCGACGTCCCGCAAACCGTCAACGTGGTCACCGCCGATGTCATGCGCGACCAGCACGCCACCTCGATGCAGGACGCGCTGAAGAACGTGCCGGGCGTGTCGTTCTCGCACGGCGACGGCCAGCGCGACCAGGTCTCGATCCGCGGCTTCACCGCGATCGCCGACCAGTTCGTCGACGGCATCCGCGACGATGCGCTGTACTTCCGCGACATGTCCAACGTCGACCGCGTCGAGGTCATCAAGGGACCGGCGGCGGTGCTGTACGGGCGCGGCTCGTCGGGCGGCCTGATCAACCGCGTGACCAAGAAGCCTGGCATCGACGTCACCGACTTCGCGCTCAGCTACGGCATGTGGGCCGACCGCCGCGCCGAAGCCGACGTGGGCCGCGTGTTTGCCGACGGCGCCGCCGCGTTCCGCGTGACCGGCGCGGTGCAAAAGGCCAACAGCTACCGCTCGCAGCAGTTCCTGGACCGCGCGGCGATCGCGCCGTCGCTGGAGCTGCGCGTCGCGCCCGAGACCACCGTGCTGTTCCAGGCCGACTACCTGGAAGACCGGCGCGTGACCGACTTCGGCATCCCGGCTTACCGCGGGCGGCCGGTGGACGTGCCGGCGTCGCGCTACTACGGTGCGGCCAACGCGCGCGATGCTGACTACTCGCAGTCGCGTGTGTTCTCCGGTACCGCCACGATCAACCATCGCTTCAATGAGAACTGGTCGATCCGCAATGCGACGCGGTATTACCACTACTCGCTGGACCGGAACAACACGCTGACCGCCGCGGTCAACGAAGCGACGCAACGGCTGACCATGAACCACGGCAATGTCCGCCGCGAGGAACATGGCTGGTTCAACCAGACCGACCTGATCCAGAAGGCGACGCTCTTCGGCACCCGGCACGAGATCCTGTACGGCATGGAGATCGGCCAGCAGAACAAGGACCAGATCAACAACACCAAGCCGGTGCCGGGCACCTTCGACCTGTTCAACCCGGTGCTGCCGGTGCTGCCGCGTCAGGCGCCGGGCAACCCGACCACCTCGAACCTGGGCATCTTCAATACCCTGGCGTTCTACACCCAGGACATGATCACCTTCAGCGAACAGTGGAAGGCGCTGGTGGGTGTGCGCTACGACAACTTCCAGCAAGAGACCCGCAACCGCATCGCCGGCCAGCGCGATCTGTCGCGAACCGACACTGCCTGGAGCCCGCGCGCGGGCCTCGTTTGGCAGCCGACCAAGACCCAGTCGTACTACGTGTCCTGGAGCAAGTCGTTCCAGCCGTCGGGCGAAGCGTTCGCCGTGGCAGCAAACAATGCGGATCTCGGTCCGGAGAGCACTAGGAATACGGAAGTCGGTGCCAAGTATGACTGGCTGAACGGCAAGGCCAGCACCACGATCTCGGTGTTCCGCCTGGAGCGCAGCAATATGAAGGTGCAGAACGCTGCCGGCAACGCCATTCTCCCGATTGGCACGCAACGGACCGATGGCGTGGAATTGTCCGGCGCCGCAGAACTGCCGCAAGGCTGGCGTGTCCTGGCAGGCTACGCGTATCTTGACGCCCGGGTCACTAACTCCACCCAGATCGATGCCGGACAGCCGGTGCAGGGCAAGCGCGCGACGATTACGCCGATGCACAGCGGCAACGTCTGGCTGACCAAGGATCTGGGTCACGGCTTCGGCGTGGGCGCGGGCCTGAACCTGGTCGGCAAGCGCTTCGCGAATCCGGGCAACACCGTGACGCTGCCCGGCTACGTCACCGCCGACGCGATGGCCTGGTACCGCCGCGGCGCCTTCGAGGCGCAGCTGAACGTGTACAACCTGCTCGACAAGGGCTACATCGTCTCGGCGCACGGCACCAACGCCAACCTGAACATGCCGGGCGCTCCGCGCAGCGTCATGGCCACGCTGCGCTACCGCATGTAAAGCGCAGCATCGGGGACAAAAAAACCGGGCGGTTCATCACCGCCCGGTTTTTTTTTTCGCCTGCTGTTCCCGCTTCAGCCGGGCATGCAACGGCATGCCCCGGAGAAACCCTGAGTGCCGGCAGCGCTCAGTGCTCGCGCTCCCAGGTCTGGGTGCGCCCGATCAGGCTGATGCCGATGAAGCCGCGCACGTTGAGCTTGTTGCCATCCTCGGCCAGCGACATCTTGCTCTTGTAGACCTTGCCGTTCTCCGGATCGAGGATCTCGCCGCCGCTCCACTCGTTGTCGCCGGTCTTGCGCAGGCCCGACAGGATGGTCATGCCGATCAGCGGCTGGTCCTTGCGTGCGTCGGTGCACTTGTCGCACACCCGCGGCTTGCCGTCGCTGTCGACGAAGCTCTTGAGCAGGCGTCCGCTGTAGACGCCGTTCTTCTCGGTGATCTCCACCAGCCCGCGCGGCTTGCCGGTGTTGTCGTCGATGGTCTTCCAGGTGCCGCTGGGCGTGGCCTGCGCCAGCGCCGCGGCGCTGGCGAGCAGGGTGGCGGCGAGCACCGCGGCGCGCACGGTGCAAGCAAGGAGGGAAGGGCTGCGCATGATGTCTCCTGTGAGGTTCGTAGCCACGCCAATCTACTGGCGCAGCCGCCGCGCCGCAATCCGGCGCGGCGCGGCGCGCGCCGCTGCGCCGCGCTTGCCCGCTTCCGGCCAGGCCGCATGCAGCGGTCGTTTGCGGGTTTTTGTGGCGCAGCAAAACGGCCTGCGCACGGCCGCTGAAGCAATCCTCTAAGCGGACGTACGACGCACCAGCCACCACCCTTGCCGCGTGCTTCGCGACGGCGCGAACGCATCCCGCCAAGCGCGGCGCGCGCGCACCGGATCGCGCGGCGAGCGAGTGCGCCAGGCCTGCGCGACGAGAGTTCGTCGCGGCGACTGCCGGAGTGTTGCCGCGATGCTTCGCGATCGTCGCGGCTTGGCTTGATCGCAACGCTTCGATGCCGCCGCGATGTCCTTGCGATGCTGTTTCGATGTTGCGTCGATGCAAACCGTTGCGTGCACGCATCACTCTCGCGCGTGCTCGGCGATGGCGTCGCGCGACGACTCACGACGATGTTGTCGAGCGCTGAGCGCAACGCGGTGCGCGCGTGCCGGGGCGAGTGTGTAAAGCATGCAGAGCGAGCGCCGGTGTTCGCCTCGCGCGCGTGTCGACGCACGCCGCCGCGCGGCTCGCGGCGTGCCGCGCGCGCATCGGGGCATCGCCCGCAAAGCCTTTGTCCATGCGGCTTTTCGGAAAGTGCGATGACGTGCGGCGGGGCCTTTCACCGTCGCCGCGCGCATGCTGCGAAGCTTGTCATCGGTGCGTGCGACGGTGTGTAAAAGCTGCGGCGCGCGCAGTCGGCGAACGGGTGTCGCGCAGCGTGCGCGAGCGCGCGTGATGGGTCGCTGCATGGGCATGCGCGCGACGCGTCTGCATGTCGTCGGCAACGTCTTCGTAACGACGCGCGTGAGATCTAGTTGGAGCGATGCAGGCAGGCAAGTTTTTTTGCACTTTTTTCTTAACATCATGGTGCAAACGAATTATGATTCGCCTTGACAAGAGTCTCACTTCATTGCAGCGAAGCAGGAAGCAAGATGGAACCGAAAAGCGCGATGCGCGCTTCGATGCAATGACGAAGGTAGTCGCTGAGGAGCACGAGAACTTTGACGCAGACCAGGCCCGACCGGCTTCTTAAAACGCGTGCAGTCTCCTTTGGTCGCTCTTTTGGTCCATTGACGGGTTGGACCCGCTACCACCGAATGAATGCCGCCTGCCGTGCGCGAGGCCAAGCCCGCACCGCAGGCCAGCTGTCCGATATCTCCTCATTTCTGGCCGCGCGCCGGCTCAACGGGCGGTGCGGGCGGATCGAATATTCCAGGGCGCGGCATGTGCCCGAGACCCGCTTGCGGGCTCGCTCCGGCCGCCAAGTCACCGCCACGGGCGGTGCGCCTGCAACCGAATTCATTAGCGTGCAGCAGTGGTCGAGCCGCACGCCGATGAATCGCTCGCTCGACTGGGGCCGCGCTGATGTGGCGCGCCTCGGGTCGGTCGGGTCGCCAACTTAGGTCATTCGATATTCACTCTCTAGTGAAGGAGTTATCCATGGCAACTGCTGCAAAGAAAAAGCCGGCGGCTAAGAAGGCCGCCAAGCCGGCCGCCAAGAAGGCTGCTGTGAAGAAGGTCGCCGCCAAGAAGGCTGCACCGGCCGCCAAGAAGGCAGCCGCCAAGAAGGCACCGGCCAAGAAGGCCGCGGTGAAGAAGGTCGCCGCCAAGAAGGCCGCACCGGCCAAGAAGGCAGCCGCCAAGAAGGCACCGGCCAAGAAGGCCGCAGTGAAAAAGGTAGCCGCCAAGAAGGTCGCGACCAAGAAGGTTGCAGCCAAGAAGGCAGCACCGGCCAAGAAGGCCGCGGTGAAGAAGGTCGCCGCCAAGAAGGCAGCACCGGCCAAGAAGGCAGCCGCCAAGAAGGCGCCCGCCAAGAAGGCCGCTGCCAAGAAGGCTGCACCGGCCAAGAAGGCTGCTGCGAAGAAGCCGGCCGCCAAGAAGGCTGCCGCCAAGAAGCCGGCTGCCAAGAAGGCTGCCGCCAAGCCTGCCGCGGCCCCTGCCGTTGCTCCCGCTTCGGCTGCCAAGACCGCGCTGAACCCGGCTGCTGCCTGGCCGTTCCCGACGGGCAACCGTCCGTAAGCTGCGCCGCCACGGCGTGGATCCTACCCGTTCCGCAAGGAACCACAACGGCACGCAAGTCGTGCCTGCATGACCGGATACCGCGTATCCGGTCCGCAAGACACCTGGTCTTGCCGACCCGCCGATGGCAACCGCCCGGCGGGTTTTTTCATGGGCGCGCGGGCCGGGCCACGGCAAGGCAGGAATGCCGGGCGGCCAAAGAAAAAGCGCCGCGCCCTTGCGGGTGCGGCGCTTGCGGTGCGCCTTAGGTGACGAGCTGCCGGGCCGTCAGTGGGTGACGCGGGTCACGCCGCCCGAGGACAGCAGCCGCACCCGTTCGCCGGGGCGGAAGGCTTCGTCGGCTTCCTGCGTGATCGCGCGCATCTCGCCGTTGTCCAGCCGCACGGTGATCTCCAGCGCGCGGCGCTGGTTGATCTTGTTCTCCGCCGCGCTGCCGGCGATGCCGCCCAGCACCGCGCCCAGAATGCCGGCCGCCACCGCGCCGTTGCCGCCGCCGATGGTGCTGCCCGCCGCGATGCCGCCGATGGCGCCGCCGGCCAGCGTGCCGGCGCCGCTCTGGTTGCCCTGGATGGTGACCTCGCGGATGCCTTCGACCACGCCGTAGCGCACGGTCTGCTCGCGCTGCGCCTGGCCGGTGCCGTAGACGCTGTTGGAATTGGATTGCGTGGCGCAGCCGGCCGCCAGGGTGGCGGCCAGGGCGGCCCCAAGGACGGCAAGCGTGCCGCCGCGTAGCTTGTTGTTCATCTCAGTTCCCGAAAAATTCGCCACGCGCCGGCCGCAGGTCAGGCGTAGCGGTACCCGAATGCAGACTGGAACCGGTTGCCGATTTCCTCGCGCGACAACCAGTGGTTCTGCGGACCCTGCTGCGCGATCTTGACCGACCCCATCAGCGATGCCAGGCGGCCGGTCGTTTCCCAGTCTAATCCGTTTTCAATGCCGTAGAGCAGGCCGCCGCGGAAGGCGTCGCCACAGCCGGTCGGGTCGACGATGCGCTCGGCCGCAACGGCCGGGATCGCGTGCTGGCGGCCATCGGCAAAGATGCTGGCGCCGCGTTCGCCGTGCGTGACGATGAAGGCACGGACCTTGGCGGCAACCTCGGCGCTGGTCCACGCGGTGCGGGACAGCAGGACCTGCGCCTCGTAGTCATTGACTGTCACGTAACTGGCGAGTTCAACGAACTCGCGGAGGTCGTCGCCGTTGAACAGCGGCATGGCCTGGCCCAGGTCGAAGATGAAGGGCACGCCGGCCTCGGCGAACTGGCGCGCATGGTGCAGCATGCCTTCGCGGCTGTCGGGCGCGACGATGCCAAGGCTCGGCGCCTGGGCGCCGCCCAGCGCTTGCTTGACATGGTTCAGCTGCGACTGGCTCATTGCGCCAGGGTGGAAGGCGGTGATCTGGTTGTTGTCCAGGTCGGTGGTGATCATCGCCTGCGCGGTGAAGGTCTCCGGCAGCACGCGGATGTGGCCGGTGGGGATCTCCAGCTTGCGCAGGTATTCCAGGTAGGGTTCGGCGTCGACGCCGACGGTGGCCATCACCACCGGATCGCCCCCCAGCATCTTCAGCGTATAGGCGATGTTGCCGGCGCAACCGCCGAACTCGCGGCGCATGCCGGGCACCAGGAACGAGACGTTCAGCATATGGATCTGGTCCGGCAGGATGTGTTCGCGGAAGCGTCCGTCGAACGTCATGATGGTGTCGTAGGCGACGGAGCCGCAGATCAGGCTGGCCATGCTCTCTCCAGGTGTCGGGGTGGTGTGGGTGGGTCGGAGCCCTTGCGGGCGGAATCAGTCATGCAGAAAACAGAAGCGGCCGCCCCGTGGTTGCGGGCGGCCGCTGACATCGCAGGCGCGCCGCCGGTTACTTCAGCGCGGCCAGGGCGGCGTCGTAGTCGGGCTCGGTCTTGATCTCGGGCACCAGCTGGCTGTACTTGACGGTGTCGTTCTCGTCGAGCACCACCACGGCGCGGGCGGTCACGCCGGCGAGCGGGCCGGTCTTGATGTCAACGCCATAGTTGCCCTTGAACTCGGCGCCGCGCATGGTCGACAGCGGCACCACGTTGGCCAGGCCTTCGGCGCTGCAGAAGCGGCCCATGGCGAACGGCAGGTCGGCGGAGATGGTCAGCACCACGGTGTTGGCCAGGCCGCTGGCTGCCTCGTTGAACTTGCGCGCGGATGCCTGGCACACCGGCGTATCCAGGCTCGGGACGATGTTCAGCACCTTGCGCTTGCCGGCGAAGTCGGCCAGCGTGACGTCCTTCAGGTCCTTGCCGACCAGCGAGAAGGCGGGCGCCTTGTCGCCGGCTTGCGGGAACTTGCCTGCGACTTCGATGGCGTTGCCGCCGAGGGTGACGTTGCTCATGTCTACTCCTTGATATCTGATGGATTTCCGGTTCGTGTCCGGAGCGGGGGGCGCGGCCTGCCGCCGGACTCGGATTCGGTCCGGCGGCGGGCCAGGAATTCAGGGGTAAAAAATCAGCACGCGATAGTTGGCTGGCGCCTGCTGCGTCCGGAATCGTACCCGAACCGGCAGCTCCATGCCCGCGCGCAAGCCCTGCGCGGCGAAGACCTGTTGCGACGGCTCCAGGTATTCCGCGGGCTGCAGCACCCGGCGCAGCAGCAGCTGGTCCTGCAGGTCGGTCATCACCAGTTCGATCGCCGGCAGCGCGGTGCTGGCGCGGCCCAGGTTGCGCAGCGTGACCGCCAGCAGGTAGGTGTCGCCGCCTTCATCCTGGCGCTGCAATTGCGAGGTCTCGATGCGCAGCGCGTCGATGTCGCGCCACGGCGGCACCGTGCAGCCCAGCGGTGCGCAGGCCGCCTCGAGTGCCGGGCGCAGCATCGGAAAGTGTCCGGCGAGCTGGCTGCGTCCCAGGTACGCCAGCTGCAACAGCGCGGCGATGGCGAGTACCACGGCGGCCACGCGCCAGGCAGCGCGCGGCACTGTGAGGGGCCGGCGCGGCTGGCGTTCGCGCTCGCGCTCGCGCGCGTGCCGCAGGAAGTCAGGGGCGAACACCGGGCCGGCCGGGGCTTCGGCGCGGACCCAGCGGCGCGTCGCCTGCTCGCGCGCGACGGCGCCGCCGGTGGCGCTGGCAATGGTGTCGGGACCGGCGGCGCGCGCTTCGTCCTGCTCGCCGATGCCGGGCAATGCGGTCGGCGGCGCGGCGGCCGGAGCCGGGTCAGCCGGGCGCGGCGCGTGATCCGGCCAGAGCGCGGCATCGGATGCCTCATCGGCCGATGCCGCGCGCAGGAATTCGCTCGCGCTGGGGATGGCGGCGGGGGCCGGTGCCGCGGGTTTCGCGGCCGGGCTATCGAGCGCGCCGTGATCGAGCGCCGGCCACGCGGTGGCCGGGGCGGGCGGCTGTGCCGGCGCCGGCGCCGCTTCGGCGACCGGGCCAGCAGCCTGGCGCTGCGCCTCGCGCGCATCGCGGTCGGCGACGGCTGCGTTGGCTTCGCGCAGCGCGCGCTCGATCTCGGCATCGTCCATGCCCGCCTGCGGCGGCGCGCCCATGTCCTCGGGCGACGACATCAGCATGGTCGGCGCATCGAGCGCAGGCACGTCGTAGCCGGGGTCGATGGTCGGGGTGAAGGCGGGAGTCGGGGCGTCCGTCGCTGGCGCCGATGCGGGCGGCGCCGTGGTTTCAGCGGCCGCGGCGGCAGGCGCGGGCGCGGCCGCCGGCTTCTGTGCCGAGGGCGCGGTGCTGCCCGCAGGCAGCGGAATCTCGATCAGGTGCTCGCGCGCGTCGAACACGGTTTCGCACTGGCCGCAGCGCACCAGTCCCTGGCGCAGGCGCAGCTGGTCGGCGACCAGCCGGAAGGCGGTGCGGCAGGCCGGGCAGCGCGTGACTAGCTTGACGGCGGCCATCGGTTGGATTCAGGGGCGGGTGCCGTGCAGGCAGACCCAGCCTTCCTCGCTGCGCCACACCGTCAGCGGCAGCCAGGGGGCGTAGGCCGCGGCCACTTCGTCGGCCTGGCGCTCGAGCACGCCGGACAGCACCAGCCGCCCGCCGGCGCGCACGCGCGCGCTCAGCATCGCGGCCATCAGCTTGAGCGGATTGGACAGGATATTGGCGACCACCAGGTCGTAGCTGGCTTCGGACACGGATTCCGGCAGCGCGAACGACGCCTCGACGCGGTTGCGTTCGGCGTTGTAGCGCGATGCTTCCACCGCGTTGGGGTCGATGTCGATGCCGACCGTGTCGCCCGCGCCGAGCTTGCGCGCCACGATCGCCAGGATGCCGGAGCCGCAGCCGTAGTCGAGCACGGTTTCGCTCGGCTTCAGGTTCTGCTCCAGCCACTGCATGCACAGCCGCGTGGTGGGATGGCTGCCGGTGCCGAAGGCCAGGCCCGGGTCCAGCTCAAGCACCACGGCGTCGGGCTCGGGCGCGTCGTGCCACGACGGCACCACCCAGATGCGCTCGCCCACGCGGATCGGCTCGAACTGCGATTGCGTCAGCCGCACCCAGTCCTGGTCCTCGACCGCGCGCAGCTGGTAAGCCGGCACCGGGTCGATGCCGAGCTGGTTGGCGGCGGCTGCCACCACCACGGCCGGGTCGGCGTCGTCGCCGAACAGCGCGACCACGCGCGAGCGGTTCCACGCGAGTTGCTTCGGTTCCAGCCCGGGCTCGCCGAACAACGGCTGCTCATCGGGCGTGTCGGCATCGGCGTCTTCCACCGAGACCGACAGCGCGCCGAGGTCGAACAGGGCGTCAGACCAGGCTTCGGCCTGGTCCTGCGCCACTTCGATCACACATTCCTGAAATGCCACGGGCTTCCTTCTGTTGCTGCGGGTTGCTCAGGCCGATGCTCAGGCCTTCGCGCGTTCTGCCAGGCGATGCTCGAGATAATGGATGCTGGTGCCGCCTTCGACGAAGTTGGCGTCCATCATCAGCTCGCGATGCAGCGGCACGTTGGTCTGGATGCCGTCGACCACCATCTCCGACAGGGCGATGCGCATGCGGGCGATGGCCTGCTCGCGCGTGGCGCCGTAGGTGATGATCTTGCCGATCATCGAATCGTAGTTGGGCGGGACGAAATAGCCATCATACGCGTGCGAGTCCACCCGCACACCGGGGCCGCCGGGCATGTGCCAGGCGGTGATGCGGCCCGGCGACGGCGTGAACTTGAACGGATCCTCGGCGTTCACGCGGCATTCGATCGCGTGGCCGCGGAACTGCACGTCCTTCTGGCGCAAGCGCAGCTTCTCGCCGAAGGCGATGCGGATCTGCTCCTGCACGATGTCGATGCCGGTGATCATCTCGGTGACCGGGTGCTCGACCTGCACGCGCGTGTTCATCTCGATGAAGTAGAACTCGTTGTTCTCGTACAGGAACTCGAAGGTGCCGGCGCCGCGGTAGCCCATCTTCTTGCAGGCCTCGGCGCAGCGGTCGCCGATGCGCTCGATCAGGCGGCGCGGGATATGCGGCGCGGGGGCTTCCTCGATCACCTTCTGGTGGCGGCGCTGCATCGAGCAGTCGCGCTCGCCCAGCCAGATGGCCTGCTTGTGCTGGTCGGCCAGGATCTGGATTTCCACATGGCGCGGGTTCTCGAGGAACTTCTCCATGTAGACCTCGGGATTGCCGAAGGCGCGGCCGGCTTCCTCGCGCGTCATGTTGACGGCGTTGATCAGCGCGGCTTCGGTATGCACCACGCGCATGCCGCGGCCGCCGCCGCCGCCGGCGGCCTTGATGATCACCGGGTAGCCGACGCGGCGCGCCGTTGCCAGGATTTCCTTGGGATCGTCGGGCAGCGCGCCGTCCGAGCCGGGCACGCACGGCACGCCGGCCTTGATCATGGCCTGCTTGGCCGAGACCTTGTCGCCCATCAGCCGGATGCTGTCGGCGGTCGGGCCGATAAAGACGAAGCCGGACTTCTCCACGCGCTCGGCAAAGTCCGAGTTCTCGGACAGGAAGCCGTAGCCGGGATGGATGGCCTGCGCGTCGGTCACCTCGGCGGCCGAGATGATGGCGGGCATGTTCAGGTACGACAGCGGCGACGGGGCCGGGCCGATGCAGACGGCTTCATCTGCCAGGCGCACGTACTTGGCCTCCTTGTCGGCCTCGGAGTACACCACGACCGTCTTGATGCCCAGTTCGCGGCAGGCGCGCTGGATGCGAAGAGCGATTTCGCCGCGGTTCGCGATCAGAATTTTTTCAAACATGGTCTCTCTCTGCGAGAACAGTAGCGGTCCCGCTGCGCGGCGCAATGGCACGCCGGGCGCGCTCCGTGGTGGCAGGTGGCCACCCGGGCCGCGATACTGCGGGAACTGCAGGGAACTGCACGGAACGGGCCGCGAAGCCCACAACGTCCCTGGCGCGGGAAGCGCCGTGGCATGCCGCGCGGGAGGGGCCGCAGTGGACCGCTTGCGCGGCCGGCCGCAGCCTCGGACCCGGCATGCCGGTCAGGATCAGCCGATCACGAACAGCGGCTGGCCGTATTCCACGGCCTGGCCGTTCTCGACCAGGATTTCCTTGATCACGCCGGCCTTGTCGCACTCGATCTCGTTGAGCAGCTTCATGGCTTCGATGATGCAGACGGTCTGGCCTTCCTTGACCGAGTCGCCGACGTTGACGAACGGTGCGGCGCCCGGCGACGGGGCACGGTAGAAGGTGCCCACCATCGGCGAGGTCACCACATGGCCGGCGGGCAGCTGGGCAACCGGCTCGGCCGCCGGTGCGGCGGCGCCGGCGGGGGCCGCGGCAGGCGCGGCGGGCAGGGCCTGCATCTGCGGCATGGCCATCGGCGCGGCGACGACTTGCGGCGGTTGCTTGACGATGCGTACCTTGCCGTCGCCTTCGGTGACTTCCAGCTCGGAGATGCCGGATTCGGCCACCAGGTCGATAAGCGTCTTCAGCTTGCGCAGGTCCATCTTTTTATCCTCCTGAATCGGGTTTTCCGCCGCTGCCCGGGACGGGCCGTGGCGGAACAATCGTTGTGCCGGCCACCGGAAATCCGCGCCCGCCGTGCCGAGGCACGCCAACGGGCGCAGGCCGCCGGGCGGCGCGCGCAGGTTGTCGAAAAAATCCTTGTGGGGGCTCAGCTCCCCGAACTCTCGGGTGGGGGCTGCTCCTGGCCCAGTACATAGTCCAGCGCCAGCAGGTAACCCTGCCAGCCAAGCCCGCAGACCACCCCGACCGCCACGTCCGAGAAATAGGAGTGGTGCCGGAAGCTTTCGCGCCGGTGCACGTTCGACAGGTGCACCTCGACGAACGGGATGGCCACGCCGGCCAGCGCATCGCGCAGCGCCACGCTGGTATGCGTGAAGGCGGCCGGGTTGATGATGATGAACTCGACCCCTTCCGCACGCGCGGCGTGGATGCGGTCGACCAGCGCCCCTTCGTGGTTGGACTGGAACGTCTCCAGCGACATGCCGGCTTTTGCCGCACGTTCGGCCAGCGCCGTATCGATATCGGCCAGCGTCGTGTGCCCGTAGGTCTCCGGCTCGCGCGTCCCCAGCAGGTTAAGGTTAGGCCCGTGCAGGACCAGCACCTTGCGGTAGCGGGGTGAGCGACGGATAGAGCGGGTTGCAGTCACGGCGGCTCGACCAGATCAACGAAATTGCGCGGAGATTACCGTAGCTTAGAGGGATTTGTCTAGCACGCGATACAGGGCTTGCCGCCGTGCGGCGCGCTCGTGGCGCTGTTTTGAGCACTTTCGTCAGATTCAGTCGCGCAGCGGTGACAAAAGCTTCGAAAAAACCGAAGTTGAGCGAAGTTGCTATCAGGAAAGCGTCAGGTGCGAGGCAGCACGGCGCGCAATTCGTCCGCCGTCACCCGGCCCATCTTGCGATACTTCACGGACCCGTCAGGGCTGATGACGACGGTGTAGGGCAATCCGCCGGCGCTGTTGCCAAAATTGCGCGACAGCTCGGTTCCGGCAAATCCAGCTACAGCTAGCGGGTACGCCACCGGCACCTTCTGGGTGAACTGCTGGATATTCGCCGCCGAATCGATGCCGATACCGACAAATTCCACCTGGCGCTGCTTGTACTCCTCATGCAGCGCGGTCAGCTCAGGCATTTCCTCGACGCACGGCCCGCACCACGGCGCCCAGAAGTTGACCACGACGGTCTTGCCACGCAGCTTGCCCAGATCGAGCTCCGTTCCGGCCGGATCCGGCAGGCGGGACTGAAACAAGGTTTCGACGGCGTGGTCGCTGGCGGGCTTGGGCGAGAACACGAAGTGCCCGGCCAGCGCACCAGCCGCGCAGGCGATCACGGCCACAACGATCCACAGCCAGAGGCGGGAGCGGCGAACGGGCGGGGCGACGGTTTCAGTCATGGAGGGGTTGAACCAGTAAATATACGGGGGCTTCAGGCACTGCCGGCGGCGTCCGTGGCATCCAGCAGCGCTTGCACGGCCTGCACATCGGCGCGTGCCGCGCGCCCGGAGGCGTCCGCCCGCACTGCGCCGCGTTCATCGACGGCATCATACAGTGCTATATGGATGCCGACTGGCGCACCCAGTTCCGCGCGCACCTCGCCCGCCAGCAGGCGCGCCTCGCGGCGATCTGGCCACTGGCCCTTCCACAGGAAGCTAAGCGTTTCGACCTCGCCGCGGCCGCCGAAGTGGCGGCTCTCGCTGGTTTCGAAGTCGACACCGGCGTTGATCAGGTGCAGCGCCGCGTCCTTGGCGCTGTCGCAGAAGCACTGCAGATAGATATCGGAGTGTTCCGTGGCGGTGCCGTTGAGCACGGCGCCCACCAGGTAGGGGCGGAACGGCGCCAGGTCCTGCATGGCCATCACCGCCAGCCGGCGCAGCAGCGCCAGCACGCGCGGCTGGCTGTCGGCGTGGAACAGCGCCTGGTAGGCGCGCACCTCGGCTTCGACCTGCTCGTTGTCGGGCAGCCATTCGCCGGGGACGCGTTGTTCGCCGAGCACCTGACGCGCGGCCTTGCGCTTGGCGGTGGCGTAGTCGGCACCGTCCTCGGCAATCATGCGGGCGGCGGCCTGGGCGATTTCCTCGCGCAGGCGGGTGGGGTCTGGGGCGGTACGTCGGGTCATGCCCCATGATACCGGAGGCGTCCGCGCACGCGCGGCGCGCGCTGCCGCAGTGCAGCGAAGGGCGCTGGCGCTCGGGTACAATCGGAGGCTTCCTGCCCGGCCGCCGCCGCTCCGCAAGGCTCCAGCCAGCCGCCGCGCCGCCGGGCCCGAATCCCCACGCCTGCGGGCTTCAAGTCATTCCGGGAACCCATGCATATTCATATCCTTGGCATCTGCGGCACCTTCATGGGCGGCCTGGCGGTGCTGGCCAAGCAGGCCGGCCACCGCGTCACCGGCTGCGATGCCAACGTTTATCCGCCGATGAGCACCCAGCTCGAAGCCCAGGGAATCGAACTGATCGAAGGCTTCGACCCAGCCCAGCTGGCGCTGGCGCCCGACCTGTTCGTGATCGGCAACGTGGTCTCGCGCGGCAATCCGCTGATGGAGGCCATCCTCGACCGCAACCTCCCTTATGTGTCGGGCCCGCAATGGCTGGGCGAGCACGTGCTGGCGCGCAAGTGGGTGCTGGCGGTGGCCGGGACGCACGGCAAGACCACCACCACCTCGATGCTGGCCTGGATCCTGGAAGATGCCGGCTACAACCCCGGCTTCCTGGTGGGCGGGGTGCCGCAGAACTTCGGCATCTCGGCGCGCGTGACCGAATCCGACTTCTTCGTGATCGAGGCCGACGAGTACGACACCGCGTTTTTCGACAAGCGCAGCAAGTTCGTCCACTATCGCCCGCGCACCGCCATCCTGAACAACCTGGAATACGATCACGCCGACATCTTCCCGGATCTGGCCGCGATCGAGACCCAGTTCCACCATCTGGTGCGCACCGTGCCGGGCCAGGGCCGGATCGTCGTCAATGGCGTGGAAGAGAGCCTGGCGCGGGTGCTGGAGCGCGGCTGCTGGAGCGAAGTCGAACAATTTGGTGTGGGGGACTGGCGCGAGAGCGACGCTGCCGGCACCGATGCGGCGCCGGGCAAGGATGCCTTCGACGTCTGGTTCGGCGACGCCGTCGCCGGCACCGTGGTCTGGGACCTGCAGGGCACCCATAACCGCATGAACGCGCTGGCCGCGATTGCCGCCGCGCGCCATGTCGGCGTGCCGGTCGCGCAGGCCATCGCGTCGCTGTCGCGCTTCGCCAACGTCAAGCGCCGCATGGAAGTGCGCGGCGTGGCCGGCGGCGTGACCGTCTATGACGATTTCGCCCACCATCCGACCGCGATCCAGACCACGCTGGACGGGCTGCGCCGCCGCGTCGGCAATGCCCGCATCCTGGCGGTGCTGGAGCCGCGCTCCAACACCATGAAGCTGGGCGTGATGAAGGCGCAGCTGCCGGCCAGCCTGGAGCAGGCCGACCTGGTGTTCGGCTACGGCGCCCCCGCCGGCAAGGACGCGCTGGGCTGGGACCTGGCCGAAGCGCTGGCGCCGCTGGGCGGCAAGGCCACCGCGTTCCAGGACCTTGGCGCGCTGGTGCAGGCCGTGCGCGCCGCGGCGCAGCCGGGCGACCAGGTGCTGGTGATGAGCAACGGCGGCTTCGGCGGCGTGCACCAGAAGCTGCTCGACGCGCTGGGCCAGCGCACGGCGGGCTGACCGGATCCACCGCCATGCTGCTGTATCTGCACGGATTCCGCTCTTCCCCGCAATCCTTCAAGGCCCGGCTGGTGCAGGCGCGCATGCGCGAGTGGGGCGTGGGCCGCTACTACGCCTGCCCCACGCTCAATGTCTCGCCGGCGCTGGCCATTGCCCAGGCCGAGGCGGCGATCCGCGCGGCGCAGGCGGGCGGCGACCAGGACATCGCCATCGTCGGCTCGTCGCTGGGCGGCTTCTATGCGCGCTGGCTGGGCGAGCGGCACGGCTGCAAGACGGTCTTGCTCAATCCCGCCATCCATCCCTGGACCGACCTCGAAAGCTATCTCGGCGAACAGCCGCTGTGGCACGGCGGCGGCTCGGTCACGGTCGAACGCCGCCACCTGCAGGAGCTGCTGGACCTGCGCGTGGACACCCTCACCCAGCCCGAACGCTATTACCTGATCGCGGCTACCGGCGACGAGGTGCTGGACTACCGCGAAATGGTCGATGCCTGCCCCGGCGCGAAGATCCGCGAGATCGAAGGCAGCGACCACGGCATCAGCGAATTTGCCGACTACGTCGACGATGTACTCTCGTTCTGCGGCTATGGCCCCGGCGGCAAGGTGCCGGCCGGCGCCGGCGCGGCATGAGCGCGCAGTCGGTGCGCCGCAGCGCCTGGAGCCCGCACCTGGCCTTCGACGCGGCCATTCCGCCCAACCTGCGGCGCTGGGTCACCGGCGATGACGGCTCGCTGACGGCGCGGCTGGTGGCCGCTTCCGCGCGCTTTCGCGTGGCGCGGCTGCTGCAGGCGCCGCGGCGCCCGCTTGCCGACGAATGGCAGGCGCTGGGCCAGCCCGACCGCACGCCCGCGCTGACGCGCGAGGTGCTGCTGGTCTGCGACGACATCCCCGCCGTGTTCGCCCACACCGTGGTGCGGCTGCGCCATGCGCGCCGCGACTGGCCGTTCCTGCGCGGGCTGGGCGAGCGCCCGCTGGGCGGGCGCCTGTTCGTCGATCCGGCAGTGCGGCGCGAGCCGTTCCAGTTTGCGCGGCTGCTGCCGCACCACCCGCTGCGCCAGGCGCTGCACCGCGTGCTGCCGGCCATGGCGGGCGTGCCGATGCTGACCGCGCGCCGCTCGGTGTTCCGGCGCGGCGGCGGCGTCATGCTCGTGACAGAAGTGTTCCTGCCAGACCTGCTGTCGCGGCCATCCCCGGGGACCGAGGCGGTACCGCATCCCAAATATATGCGGACGACAGACCGAAGCCCTGTTTCGACACACACTACCGAAATCAAGAAAGAGACCACGAGATGAAACTGCAGGGTCGGGTTGCCATCATCACCGGTGCCGCCGCCGGCATCGGCTTTGCCACCGCGCAGCGCTTTGCCGAAGACGGCGCCATCGTCGTGCTGTGCGACGTTCAGGAAGCGCGCGTGCGCGAGGCCGCCGGCAAGCTGGCGGCCACCGGCGCCACCGTCTCGGCCTACCGCGTCGACGTGACGCGCCGCGACGAGGTCGACGCCATGGTGGCGGCGGTGCTGGCCGCGCACGGCCGCGTCGATATCCTGGTCAACAACGCCGGCATCACCAAGGACGCGCGCCTGGCCAAGATGACCGAGGCCCAGTTCGACGCCGTCATCGACGTCAACCTGAAGGGCGTGTTCAACTGCGCGCAAGCCGTGGCCGGCTTGATGACCGAGCAGGGCAAGGGCGTGATCCTGAACGCCTCCAGCGTGGTCGGCCTGTACGGCAATTTCGGCCAGACCAACTATGCGGCCAGCAAGTTCGGCGTGATCGGCTTCACCAAGACCTGGGCGCGCGAGCTGGGCCCCAAGGGCGTGCGCGTGAACGCGGTGTGCCCGGGCTTCGTCAACACCGAGATCCTGCAGACCGTGCCGGACAAGGTGCTGGACGGCATGAAATCATCGTGCTGGCTGCGCCGGCTGGCCGAGCCCGCCGAGATCGCCAGCATCTACGCCTTCCTGGCCAGCGACGACGCCAGCTACGTCAACGGCGTGGCGATCGAGGCCAGCGGCGGCATGTCGCTCTGAGCCCGCCGGGTCCGCACCCGGGAGCGGCCGGACCGGGGTGCGGTATCATGCCAGGTCTCAGGCCGGGTCCTTGCGGCACGGCCGCTGGTGGGCCACAGGCCGCCGACAGGCACTCGCGCCCCGCACCCGTTCCCGTTCGCACACATTGATGTCCGGGTGCGCGCGGTGGCACCATTTCTCCCACAGGATCCGCTCCAGCGCTGGCCACAAGGCCGCCCGGCGCGGTTCCGCGCATAGTTGAAAGTACCGATCGATGCAGTTGCTGTTCGAAGAAGGCGGCGAGATCCGCGCCGGCACCGTGCTGAACCAGCAGGGCGAGGCCTACCAGGTGGAGCTGCCTGCCGGCAAGCGCACCAAGGTCAAGTCGCGCGACGTGCTGCTGCAGTTCGCGCAGCCGTCGGCGGCCGAGCTGGTGCGCCAGACCGGCGACATGGTGGCCGAGATCGACCTGGACTTCCTGTGGGAATGCGCGCCCGAGGCCGAATTCGGCTTTGCCGAGCTGGCCGCCGAATACTACGGGGCCGAGCCCGGCGCGGTGCAGCAGGCGGCGCTGGCGATGGCGCTGCATGGCAACCCGGTGTACTTCCGCCGCAAGGGGCGCGGCCGCTACCAGCGCGCGCCCGAAGACCAGCTCAAGGCCGCGCTCGCCGCGCTCGAGCGCAAGCGCCAGCAGGCGCTGGTGCAGGCCGAATATGAGGAACAGCTCAAGGCGCTGACGCTGCCGGAATCGTTCCGCAACAAGGTGCTGCAGCTGCTGTTCAAGCCGGACAAGAACAGCCTGGAATACAAGGCCATGGACGCGGCCTGCACCGCGCTCGGCATGAGCCCGATGCGGCTGATGGTGGCCGCCGGCGGCGTCGCCAGCGCGCGCGCGCTGCACGAGGCCAAGTTCCTCGCCGAGTGCTTCCCCAAGGGCACCGGCTTTCCCGATACCGACGTGCCCGAGCCGCCCGCCGACCTGCCGCTGGCGGACGTCGAGGCCTTCTCCATCGACGACGTCACCACCACCGAGATCGACGACGCGCTGTCCGTGACCCGGCTGCCCGACGGCAAGCTGCGCATCGGCATCCATATCGCCGCGCCGGCACTGGGCATCCGCCGCGGCGAGCCGCTCGACGCGGTCGCGCGCCAGCGCCTGTCGACGGTCTACTTCCCGGGCGACAAGATCACCATGCTGCCGGACCCGGTGGTCGAGCGCTACACGCTGCAGGAAGGGCGAACCTGTCCCGCGCTGTCGCTGTACGTGACGGTGGACCCGACCGTGTGGCTGGTCACCGGCAGCGAGACCCGCGCCGAGCTGGTGCCGATCGCCGCCAACCTGCGCCATAACCTGCTGGATGAGGTCATCACCGAGGCCTCGCTTGCCGAAGGCACCGGCGACTACCCGTTCCGCGACGCGCTGACGCAGCTGTGGCACTTTGCCGGCTCCCTGTACGACGAGCGCCAGAAGGCGCGCCTGGCCAGCGGCCTGCGTCCAGAGACTCACAACCGCGCGGACTTCAATTTCTACCTGGACGACCAGGCCGACGGCAGCCAGCGCGTGCGCATCGAGCAGCGCAAGCGCGGCTCGCCGCTGGACAAGATCGTGGCCGAGATGATGATCCTGGCCAACAGCACCTGGGGCAAGCTGCTGGCCGACCATGGCGTGCCGGGCATCTACCGCACGCAGAAGGCCTGGGGCATGCACCGCACGCGCATGCAGACCTACCCGGCGCCGCACGAAGGGCTGGGCGTGGCGCAGTACGCGTGGAGCACCTCGCCGCTGCGCCGCTATGTCGACCTGGTCAACCAGTGGCAGATCCTGGCGGTGGCCCAGCACGGCGTGACCGCCAAGCTGGTGGCGCCGTTCAAGCCCAAGGACGCCGACCTGCTGGCCGCGGTGGCGGACTTTGAAGGCACCTACGCCGCCTATGCCGACCACCAGTCGACCATGGAGCGCTACTGGTGCCTGCGCTGGCTCAAGCAGGAGAACCGCGAGCGCATGGTGGCCTCGGTGCTCAAGGAAGGCGCGGTGCGCTTTACCGAGATCCCGCTGGTCACGCGCGTGCCCGAGCTGGTGCAGGCGCAGCGCGGCACCCAGGTGCTGCTGGAAATCGGCGAGACCGACGAGATCACGCTGGAGGTCTCGTGCCGGGTGCTGGAAATCTTTGCCGGTGAAGGCGAAGTGCCCGAAGAAGAGCTGGAAAGCGACGAGGAAGCCGCTGAATTGTCCGCCGAAGCCGCTGCCGACGTGGCGGCCGAGGAAGCCGCCGAGCAGGCCACGGGCGTGGCCGATCCGGAGCCGGCCGAAGCCGGCGCCGAAGATGCCGCCGACGAGGCCGGCGAGCCGTCGGGCGAGCGCGACACCGGCGCCCCCGCGGCCGGCTGAAGCCTTCGGAAATCCGCGGGGCTCCCTTACAATGCGGGTCTGATCCGGGGCCCGTGGCCCCGCTCTGCCAGCCGGCACCGGCCGGTGCCGCCGCGGTTGTCCGCCGAGCCCTCATCCATCCATCGTGAACGCCACTCTTGCCGCTTCCCGCCCCTGGTGGCATGCCAGGTGGCACCACAGCAGTATGCTGGCCCGGGCGCTGGCCATTTCCGTGGCCGTGCACGCGCTGCTGCTGATGGTGCGGGTGGCCGCGCCGGAAGTCTTCGAGATCAAGCGCAGCGATGCCGCGCTGGACGTGGTGCTGGTCAATGCCAAGTCGGCGCAGAAGCCGCGCAACCCGACCGCGCTGGCGCAGGCCAACCTGGACGGCGGCGGCGACCATGACCTGCAGCGCGCCACCACGCCGCTGCCGGCGCAGACCCTGACGCAGGAGGGCGACCTGGTGCGCCAGGTGCAGCGCCGGGTCGAGCAGCTGGAACAGGAGCAGCAGCGCCTGCTGACCCAGGCGCGCGAAGCTGCGCCCGCGGTGCGCAACCAGCCGCTCAAGCCCGGCGAGAAACGCCAGGACACGCCGCAGCGCGGCCAGGACGAGCGCACCTCCACCGACGAAATGGCCAGGCTGGAAGCCGAGATCGGCCGCAACCTGGACCACTACGCCAAGCGGCCCAAGCGTTTCCAGCTGACCGCCACCAGCGCGCAGGCAGTCGACTACGCGCAGTACTACGACCGGCTGCGCCGCAAGATCGAGGCGCGCGGCACCACCGACTTCCCGCAGCGCAACGGCAAGCCGCTCTATGGCCAGCTGATCCTGGTGATCAACGTCAACCGGCAGGGCAAGCTGGGCTACAACCGCGACGGCTACAACGTCGATGCCATCGACGTGGTCAAGAGCTCGGGCGATCCCGCGCTGGACCGCCAGGCGGTGGCGATCGTGCGCGCGGCCGCGCCGTTCGGCGCCTTTACCGCCGAGATGACGTCGCGCCAGGACATCCTCGAAGTCATATCCACTTTCAAGTTTTCGCGCAGCGGGCTGGAAACCCGCTTGCAGGCACGCTGATGACATCCACTGACCCTTCCCAAGCCAGCCCCGACCGCTATGTGGTGATCGGCAACCCGGTCGCGCACAGCCGTTCGCCGGCCATCCACGCCGCCTTCGCGCGCCAGACCGGCGAGGCCGTGCAGTACGACCGGCTGGAGGCGCCGCTGGACGGGTTTGCCGACACCGTGCGCAAGTTCTTTGCCGACGGCGGCTACGGCTGCAACGTGACCGTGCCGTTCAAGCTGGAGGCCTATGACCTGGCCGACCAGCTGACCGAACGCGCCGAGGCCGCCGGCGCGGTCAACACGCTGTGGATCGAAGAGGGCCTGGTCCATGGCGACAATACCGACGGCATCGGCCTGGTGCGCGATATCCAGGACAATCTCGATACGCTGATCGAAGGCAAGCGCGTGCTGCTGCTGGGCGCCGGCGGCGCGGCGATGGGCGCGATGCTGCCGCTGATCGAATGCCGTCCCTCGCGCATCGTGGTGGCCAACCGCACCGCGTCGCGCGCCAGCGACATGCTCGAAGAATTCGTCGAGGCGGCCGACCAGTATGGCGTCGAGCTGTGGGGCGGCGGCCTCGATGCGCTCGAGGGCCTGTCCGAGGACGAAGCCGTCGACGTGGTCATCAATGCCTCGTCCAGCAGCCTGCACGGCGAGGTGCCGCCGGTGCCCGAGTTCCTGCTCGGTGAGGGCGTGCTGGCCTACGACATGATGTACGGCGCCGAGCCCACCGTGTTCCTGCAGTTCGCCGCGCGCTGCGGCGCGCGCGCGAGCGACGGCCTGGGCATGCTGGTCGAGCAGGCCGCCGAGGCCTTCTACATCTGGCGCGGCGTGCGTCCGCGCACCGCACCCGTGCTGGCCGAGCTGCGCGCCGCGCTGCAGGCCGAACGCAAGGGCTGACCGGGGCGCCGCCAGCCGTGGCCAACCGCAAGCGCACGGCCAGTGCCGCCCGCACCCACGCGGCGCCGGCCCGCGCCGTCTTCAATCCGGTGCGCTGGCTCGGCTACCTGCTGGGCTGCGTGGCCGCCGGCGTGGTGGCGATGCAGCTGTACTTCTTCGTGCAGATCGCCAGCTGGCAGTACCTGAATCCCACCACCACCACCTTCATGCGCGCCGAGCGCTGGCGCCTGTGCGGCATCAATGTGTGGAACTGCGGCCTCGACCGGCAGTGGGTGCCGTACGACCGCATCTCGCGCAACCTCAAGCGCGCGGTGATCGCCAGCGAGGACGCCGATTTCGTCAACCATCCCGGCTATGAGCTGGACGCCATGCTCGATGCCTGGGAGCGCAACAAGAAGCGCGGCCGCATCGTGCGCGGCGGTTCCACCATCACGCAGCAGCTGGCCAAGAACCTGTTCCTGTCGTCCGAGCAGCATTACCTGCGCAAGGGCCAGGAGCTGGCGATCACCTGGATGCTCGAATTCTGGCTCGACAAGCAGCGCATCTACGAGATCTACCTGAATTCGGTGGAGTGGGGCGAGGGCGTGTTCGGCGCGCAGGCCGCGGCGCAGCATTACTTCCGCACCAGCGCCGACAAGCTCAGCGTGGGCCAGTCGGCGCGCCTGGCGGCGGCGCTCCCGGCGCCCAAGTGCTTCGACAAGAAGGAATACTGCGCCAACGTGCGCGTGAACTTCCGCGCCAAGGCGGGCATCATCGCGCGTCGGATGGGGGCGGCAACGCTGCCGGACTGAGGCCGCGGGCCTCAGCTCAACCACCCCTTCCTGCGGAAATACACCAGCGGGATCGCCGCCGACACCGCCATCAGCGCAATCGCCCACGGATACCCGGCACCCCAGTCCAGCTCCGGCATGAACTTGAAGTTCATGCCGTAGATGCTGGCGATCAGCGTGGGCGGCATCAGCGCCACCGACACCACCGAGAACAGCTTGATGATCTTGTTCTGGTTGATGTTGATGAAACCGACGGTGGCGTCCATCAGGAAGTTGATCTTGTCGAACAGGAACGCGGTGTGGTTCTCGATCGAGTCGATGTCGCGCAGGATCTGGCGCGCCTCGTCCTGCTGCTCGGCCGACAACAGCTGGCTGCGCATCAGGAAGGACACCGCGCGGCGCGTGTCCATCACGTTGCGGCGGATGCGTCCGTTCAGGTCTTCCTCGCGCGCGATGGTTTCCAGCACGTCGGCCGCGGCGGCATCGGTCACGTTCTCGGCCAGCACGCGGCGGCTGGCTTCTTCCAGCCGTTCGTAGACTTCCTCGATCGAGTCGGCCGAGTATTCCGCGTCGGTCGCGTACAGGTCCATCAGCACGTCCTTGGCGTTGCGCACCGAGCCCGGGCGCATGCGGGCGCGCAGCCGCACCAGGCGGAACACCGGCAGGTCTTCGTCGTGGATGGAGAACAGCACGTCCTTGGTCAGCACGAAGGCCACGCGCACGTTGCGCGACACCTCTTCCTCGTCGAGCAGGAAGTCGGTGCGGATATGGATATTCTCGTCCTCGCCCTCGAAATAACGCGCGGACGCTTCCAGGTCGCCCAGGTCTTCCAGTTCGGGAAGGGCGACGCCATAGGCTTCCTTGATCCAGTTCAGTTCCTCGTCGTCGGGATTGACGACATCGATCCAGATCGGCTTGTGCTGCAGCAGCTCATTGCGCTCGTCGACCTGCTCCTGGGCAAGCCGGCCTTTTTGCAGGACGAACAGGTTGATCATCCCCGGGATTCCTTATTGCTGATTGCGACGAAAAACAAAGACAAGCGCGAAGACAAGCGCAGGCGGCTCGCCGCATTCCCAGGTATTGCGTCATGCCCCGTCATGGCCCGGCGGCAAGCCGCGCAAGGCCGGGCCACGGGCAAGCGTGATCGCGCTGTGCCGCGGCTGCGCGGGGCAGGCGGACAAGGCGATGGCGTTTGCCTGGGTTGGCTGGCTAGCCGGGAGAGGGAAGATCCGCCACGGTTGGCGCGCATGGAGGCGCCGCCGGTGGCATGGAAAGACACTCGCCCGCAGTTCTGACTGCGGGCAAGGCCGACGAGGCGCGGAGCCGGATGCTCCGGGCGGGTCGTCGTTACGCAGCCCGCAGTGACATGGCATTCGCAGACGTCGCAGCGTTGCTGCGGCAACTCGAACACCCGATGCTACTGCCCACGTAATTTCTCCGGGATTGTGATGGCCGCGAGTGTAGCCCAACGGAGGGTGGCTTGTTAAGTGAAATCTCCGCGACGGGGTTGTGCCGTTGCCGCCTGGCGGTCCCGGCACGCGCCGCGGGCCTCAGCCCGCCACGCCGCGCAGCCGGCGCCACAACAGCGGCGCCAGCATCACCGAGGACAGCGCCAGGAACATCAGCACGATGGCGGCGTAGTCCTGCCAGTGCGGCTGCTCGCCCAGCAGCCACATCCCCGAGAACACGCCCACCACCGGGATGAACATGATCGACAGGCTCGACACCACCGGCGGCAGGCTGCGCGCCAGCCCGAACCAGACCAGGTGGCAGAAGGCGAAGACCACCACCGCGTTGTAGGCGATCGCGGCCCATTCGATCGCGGTGGGCATGCGCCAGCCGTCTTCCAGCAGCAGCGAGCCCAGCGCCAGGAACGGCAGCGTCACCGCCAGCATCCAGAAAGTCATGGCGCCGATCGGCACGTCGGTCTGGGTGCGCTTCATCAGCTGGGTGCCGAAGCCCCAGCCGGCCGCGGCCAGCAGCATCAGCAGCGTGCCGGCGGGGCTGCCGGTCAGCGCGGCCAGCTCGCCCGACAGCAGCAGCACCGTGCCCGCCAGCGCGCAGCCGATGCCCAGCCAGGCCCACGCGCCGATGCGCTCGCGGAAGAACACCAGGCCCCAGACCACCGCCCAGATCGGCATGGTGTAGCCGAGGATGGCGGCGCGGCCGGACGACAGCATCTTGACCGCGCAGATCGCGAACAGGTGCCAGATCACCATATTGGGCAGCGCCAGCCGGATCACCGTGCCCCATTCGCGCCGCGGCACCGCCAGCGAATCGCCGCGCAGCCGCAGCGCCAGCCCCAGCGCCACCAGGCCGCCGGCCATGCACAGCAGGCGGAAGCCCATTGCCGGAAAATGCGCCACGCCGATTTTCATGATGGGCCAGTTGATGCCCCAGGCCAGCGTGAGCACGACAAGCAGGAAGAGACCGCGGCGATCGAGAGACATGACGGGACGCGGCTGTGCGGGATGCCGCGCATTGTTTTGAGAGGAAGCGCAAAACGATAGCACGCAGCGGGTAAAATTGCCGAAAGCGACATATGCTGCAGGGATGAAAGGTTTTCACGCCGCTGCGGCCAACCGCGCCGGCCGAGCCCATCGGCCTACGATGGCCCCTTCAATGAGGCGCCGGCGCCACCAGGACACTCCGAGTACCCATGACTTTCACCGAGCAGCTTGCTGCCGCCTGGCAGCGCAACGATTCCCTCCTGTGCGTCGGGCTCGATCCTGACCCGCACAAGCTTCCTCTGTCGCTGACCGGAGCGGGCGGCGCCATCTTCTCGTTCTGCCGCGAGATCGTCGACGCCACCGCCGACCTGGTCTGCGCCTTCAAGCCGCAGATCGCCTACTTCCATTCGCAGCGCGCCGAAGACCAGCTCGAACAGCTGATCCACTATATCCACGACGCCCACCCCGGCATCCCGGTGATCCTGGACGCCAAGCGCGGCGACATCGGCTCGACCGCCGAGCACTATGCGCTGGAAGCCTTCGAGCGCTACCAGGCCGATGCCGTCACGGTCAGCCCGTATATGGGCTTCGACTCGATGCAGCCCTACCTGGCCTACCCGGACCGCGGCGTGATCGTGCTGTGCCGCACCTCCAACCCCGGGGGGTCGGACGTGCAGTTCCTGCAGGTCGACGGCAAGCCGCTGTACCAGCTGGTGGCCGAGGCCGCGCGCGAGCGCTGGAACACCACCGGCCAGATCGGCCTGGTGGTCGGGGCGACCTTCCCCAACGAGATTGCGCGGGTGCGCCAGATCGTCGGCGACATGCCGCTGCTGATTCCCGGCATCGGCGCCCAGGGCGGCGACATCGAGGCCACGGTGAAGGCCGGGCGCACCGCTGACGGCACCGGCATGATGATCAATTCGTCGCGCGCCATCCTCTATGCCAGCCGCGAGAAAGACTTCGCCTCGGCGGCGCGCCAGGTCGCAATGCAGACGCGCGAGACCATCAACCGCTATCGGCACGGCTGAGCGCTGGTCCAGAACAAAAAACCGCGCCCGGAACGGCGCGGTTTTTTATTGGGTGCGTGGAAGAAGGGCGCCGAAGCTTGCGGAAGGCCCCTCTCAGGCCTCGTTGCGGATCAGTTCCAGCAGCCCGCGCATCGCGTGTTCGGCCGCCTGGCGGCGGATCTGGCCGCGGTCGCCGCGAAAGCGCTGGGTTTCGGTACGGGTGGTGATGCGGTTGCTCCAGCCGAAGCACACCATGCCCACCGGTTTCTCGGGGGTGCCTCCGTTCGGTCCCGCCACGCCGGTGATCGACAGCGCCACCTGCGCGCGGCTGTTCAGCAGCGCGCCTTCGGCCATGGCGCGCGCGACCTCCTCGCTGACCGCGCCGTGATCGCGGATCAGCCTCGCGGGCACGCCCAGCATGGTCGACTTGGCTTCGTTGGAATACGTGACAAAGCCGCGCTCGAACCAGCCCGACGAGCCGGACACGTCGGTAATGGCAGCGGCGACCAGGCCGCCGGTGCAGGATTCGGCGGTGGCCAGCATCAGGGATTTGTCGGCGAGGGCGACGCCGGCCTGGATGGCGAGCTGGTCGAGCAGGCGGCTGACGGACATGATCGGTGCAGGGGTGGTTATCGGGAAATCAGGCAGGGATCGGCGTGCATGGCTGGCGACGGGCGTTTGCCGCTCAGAACGAGCGCCACAAGGCAAACACCAGCAGCGTGTAGAACGCGGCGAAGATGTCGTCGAACATCACGCCGAAGCCGCCGCGCAGGCCCGGGCCTTTCAACGTGCGGTCATAGTGGCCGATCGGCGCCGGCTTGGCGATATCGAACAGCCGGAACCACAGGAAGGCGGCGAACTGGCCCCAGAAGCCGGTCGGCATGACAAAGGCCAGCACCAGCCAGAACGCAACGATCTCGTCCCAGACCATGCTGCCGTGGTCGTGCACGCCCATGTCGCGCGCGGTGCGGGCGCACGCCCACAGGCCCACGACGAAACCGCCGGCGATGATCCACAGCCAGCTGGCGGGCTCGATCCACAGCGAAATCACCACGAACGACAGCCACGCGTAGAGCGTGCCCACGGTGCCGGGACCGACCGGCGACAGGCCCGAACCGAAGCCGAAGGCGATCAGGTGCGCCGGATGGGCCAGCATGAAGCGCGCGCTCGGGCGCGTGACCTTGACGGTCTGGCCGGCTTCCAGGGTCAGGGCGGGGTCGCGCGGCGCGGCCCCGGGAGGGAAGGTGGACATCAAAGTTGGCTCGTGTGGTGCGGATACCGCTTATGGTTATGGCCGGCTTGCGCTGCGATGCGTGCGGGACTCCCGTTCCCGCGCAGGCGCCGATGCCGGCATCATGACATGCCTGTGACCCGGTGTCAGGGGGCGGCGAAGTGGTCGAAGCTGGCGCCCTCGTAGCGGGTCGGGTTGCCGGCGCGGTCGACCAGCCGCAGGCCGGGCTCGGGCGTGATCGTGCCGACACGCGTCAGCGGCAGCGCCAGCCGCTCGCCGATCGCGGCAATGGCGTCGCGGTGGCCGACGGGGGCGGTAAAGCACAGTTCATAGTCGTCGCCGCCGGCCAGCACGCATTCGCGCTGGATGGCGTCGGGCTGGCCGGCCAGCACCGCCGAGCGCGGCAGGGCATCGACATCGACCAGCGCGCCCACCTGCGAGCGCGCCAGGATATGGCCGAGGTCGCCGACCAGACCATCGGAGATATCCAGTGCAGCATGCGCCACGCCGCGCAACGCCATGCCAAGTGCCACGCGTGGCGTCGGCGTGTCCATGCGGGGCCGCACCTGGCTGAATTCGGGTTCGGGCAGCAGCCATTCGCCGCGGCAGTCGCCCAGCGCCAGCCGCGCATCGCCCAGCGTGCCGGAGATCCAGATATCGTCGCCGGGGCGCGCGGCGTCGCGGCGCAGCGCCGCCCGCAGCGGCACGTCGCCGAATACCGTCAGCGACAGCGTCAGCGGGCCGCGCGTGGTATCGCCCCCCACCAGTTCGCAGCCGTGTGCATCGGCCAGCGCCAGCATGCCGCCGGCCAGTTCGGCGAGCCAGTCGGGCTCCGCCTCGGGCAGTGCCAGTGCCAGCGTGAAGGCGCGCGGCTCGGCGCCCATCGCGGCGAGGTCGGACAGGTTCACGGCCAGCGCCTTGTGGCCGAGCGCGCGCGGCGCCACGTCAGGGAAGAAATGCCGGCCGCTGACTAGCATGTCGGTGCTGATGGCGAGGTGGTGGCCGGGGCGTCCCTCGATCAGCGCGCAGTCATCGCCCACGCCGAGTGCGGCCTTGCGCACCGGGCGTGTGAAATAGCGGCGGATCAGGTCGAATTCGGAAAGCTGGGCGGGCTGGGCGTTGGGCATTTAGAGGTGCCCGGGGCGGGCGGAGGGCGTGACGGCGATTTTTCGATGGAGATATCTGGTATTTGCCGGCCGATCTGGCAGCGGGCGCGCCGCGTCAGCATGGCGCGCAGCCGGCATTTCAGCAAGATACTGCCGCGCATCTCAGCCATGACTGCCATGCGCTGCGCCGCTTGCGCACGCGGGCGCTACGCTTGCTGGTGTTGCCCCGGAGGATGGGGCATATTGTACCGAATCGCAAAGGTGCCCCAAGCAAAAGGCTTATTGTGAAATAGTTTTTCACTATATAAAATGCTGGGTTCCAAAGGAAGAGAAGGGCGGACGCGTGGAGCCGGTCCGCCGATCGTCCCCCGCCTTGTCAATGACGGCTCCACCGATTGGAAGATGCGCCGATGACCAGCCCACAGTCCCCGTCCCAAGACGATCTGAAACAGCAGCAGCGCGAGGCGCTGCGCAAAGCGGCGCTCGAGTACCACGAGTTTCCCACTCCCGGCAAGATCTCGGTCACGCCGACCAAGCCGCTGTCGAACCAGCGCGACCTAGCGCTGGCTTATTCGCCCGGCGTGGCCGCGGCCTGTGAAGAAATCGTTGCTGACCCGGCCAACTCGTTCCGCTACACCGCGCGCGGCAACCTGGTCGCGGTGATCACCAACGGCACCGCCGTGCTGGGCCTGGGCGACATTGGCGCCGCGGCCTCCAAGCCGGTGATGGAGGGCAAGGGCGGGCTGTTCAAGAAGTTTGCCGGCATCGACGTGTTCGATATCGAAGTCGACGAGAAGGATCCGGAAAAGCTGGTCCAGATCATCGCCGCGCTCGAGCCCACCTTCGGCGGCATCAACCTGGAAGACATCAAGGCACCGGAGTGCTTCTACGTCGAGCGCAAGCTGCGCGAGAAGATGAAGATCCCGGTCTTCCATGACGACCAGCACGGTACCGCCATCGTGGTGGCCGCCGCCGTCATCAACGGCCTGAAGGTGGTCGGCAAGGATATCGCCAAGGTCAAGCTGGTTGCCTCCGGCGCCGGCGCGGCCGCGCTGGCCTGCCTGGACCTGCTGGTCGACATCGGCCTGCCCATCGAGAACATCTGGGTGACCGACCTGGCCGGCGTGGTCTATGAGGGCCGTACCGAGCTGATGGACCCTGAAAAGGCCCGCTTCTCGCAAAAGACCGACAAGCGCAAGCTGGGTGAAGTGATCGACGGCGCCGACATCTTCCTGGGCCTGTCCGCGGCGGGCGTGCTCAAGCAGGACATGGTCCAGCGCATGGCCGACAAGCCGCTGGTGCTGGCGCTGGCCAACCCGAACCCGGAAATCTCGCCGGAACTGGTCAAGGAAGTGCGCCCGGACGCGGTGATGGCCACCGGCCGCACCGACTACCCGAACCAGGTCAACAACGTCCTGTGCTTCCCGTTCATCTTCCGCGGGGCGCTGGACTGCGGCGCCACCACCATCACGCGCGAGATGGAAATCGCCGCGGCCAATGCGCTGGCCGAACTGGCGCGCCAGGAGCAGAGCGACATCGTCGCCACCGCCTACGGCATTCAGGACCTGTCGTTCGGCCCTGAATACCTGATTCCGAAGCCGTTCGACCCGCGCCTGATCGTCAAGGTCGCGCCGGCCGTGGCCGAAGCCGCGATGAAGTCCGGCGTCGCCGCGCGCCCGATCGAGGACATGGACGCGTACCGCCTGCAGCTGCAGCAGTTCGTGTACCACTCCGGCACGGTGATGAAGCCGATCTACGCCGCCGCGCGCAAGGTCGAGATGGAGAAGAAGCGCATCGTCTTCGCCGAGGGCGAGGAAGAGCGCGTGCTGCGCGCCGTGCAGGTGATCGTCGACGAAAAGCTGGCCAACCCGATCCTGATCGGCCGCCCCGCCGTGCTGCAGCACCGCATCGAGCGCTTCGGCCTGCGCCTGCGCGCCGGCGTCGACTTCACCGTGGTCAACCCGGAGCACGACGAGCGCTTCCGCGACTATTCCGACGCCTACTACCGCATGATGGCCCGCCAGGGCATCACGCCGCAGTACGCCAAGCTGGAAATGCGCCGCCGCACCACGCTGATCGGCGCGATGCTGGTGCACAAGGGCGAGGCCGACGGCATGATCTGCGGCACCGTCAGCAACACCGCGGCGCACCTGCGCTATATCGACCAGGTGCTGGGCGGCACCAACAAGGTCTATGCGGCGATGAACGGCCTGGTGCTGCCGGGCCGCCAGATCTTCCTGGTGGACACCCATGTCAACGTCGACCCCAGCGCCGAGGAACTGGCCGCGATCACGCTGATGGCCGCCGAAGAGCTGAAGCGCTTCGGCATCGAGCCCAAGGTCGGCCTGCTGTCGCATTCCAACTTCGGCTCGTCCGAGGCCCCTTCGGCACGCAAGATGCGCGAAACCCTCGCCATCCTGCGCGAGCAGGCCCCCGAGCTGGAGATCGACGGCGAGATGCACGGCGACTGCGCGCTCGACCAGAAGCTGCGCGACCAGCTGGTGCCGGACGGCACGCTCAAGGGCGAAGCCAACCTGCTGGTGTGCCCGAACATCGACGCCGCCAATATCTCGTACAACCTGCTCAAGGTTGCCGCGGGCAACAACGTGGCGATCGGTCCGATCCTGCTGGGCGTGAAGGCGCCGGTCCACATCCTGACGCCGTCGGCGACGGTGCGCCGCATCGTCAACATGACGTCGCTGGTGGTGGTGGACGCTGCCGCCAAGCGTTAAGCCGATTGCCTGGCCCCGCGCGGGCCAATGTGACGGAAAGCCGGGTTCGCCCGGCTTTTTTTGTCACGGAACACCGGCGGTTAGTATGCGCACACATACGCTTAACATACTGAAACAATTGAAGAAATCGCGCTGCAGCAGAGGCGGGATTGATTAATTGCGTGCATGCGCGTAACCTTACGCCTTTGATACAGGCGCTCGCCATGAGCGCCCCGGTGCGGCCGGCATTCCTCGCGCGACGCTTCAGCAGCGCAGAGGGGCAGGCCAGGGTGGCCCGGACAGATCGTCTACCCAACCAGCGGCAGGCTCGATTTCCGGTTCAACCAAGACAAGCAACGTGGGTTTTCAAGTTTCTCCGATGCGGCACGCAACGCGCATGCTGGCCCGGTCCCTGACCGGCGCGGCGCTGGTGCTGGCCCTGGCGCAGCCGACGCTGGCGCGCCAGGCGCAGACCGAAGGGCTGGGAACCATTGCAGTGCAGCAGTTGCCCAACGAAGCGCGGCAGACCCTGGAGCGCATCGAAGCCGGCGGCCCGTTCCCGTATGACAAGGACGGCTCGAGATTCGGCAACTACGAACGCATCCTGCCGCAAAAAGAACGCGGTTATTACCGCGAATACACGGTCAAGAGCGCCAGGAGCCGGAACCGGGGAGCCAAGCGGATCGTCTGCGGCGGGGAACAGCGCGCTGCCAACGATTGTTACTACACGGAAGACCACTACAACAGCTTCAAACGGATACTCAAATGATGACTGACATTTTCGGACTGGGCGACGCCCTTGCCGCCCGCGAAGAGCGCGGCGCCGGAGATGGCTGGCAGCGGGCTCAGCAGCAGGCCCAGAACCTATACGACAACGTGCTGATGATGCCGAGCCACGAGCTCATGCAAAAACTCCCGCCCGCGACTGCGCCCGTGGCCATGCCCGCCGGTCCCGGTTGGAACGACGGCACCAGCGAGGGGGCCATGAACCTGTTCAAGACGGTGCGTCCGAACATCGTCCAGTCGATCCGCGCCTTCCGCGTCCCGGAACTGGCCCAGGCGGCGGCCGATCTCGGCCAGCATTTCCTCTATGCCAATTGCGCCCACTGCGCGAGCAAGGCGGAGATCCTGGAAACCATCGCCACCTCGTTCACCTTCCCCAAGCATTTCGGCAAGAATTTCGACGCGCTGGCCGACTGCCTGACCGACATGATCTACAAGGCCGGCCCGCAGCCGGGCTTCGTGATCGTGCTGGAGGGGCTCCCCATCGCGCAGAAGTTCGACAAGGAAGCACGCGAAGTGCTGCTCGACGTGTTCCGCGACGCCGCCGAATTCTGGGGCGAGCGCAAGGTGCAGTTCCGCGTGTTCTACTCGTTCGCCTGAGCGCACTCGTTCCGTTCGACGGCATATCAAGCAAAAAGCCCGCTGATGCGGGCTTTTTGCTTGTCGGGGCAGGGGCTGCGCTTACTCCTGCGCCGGCACATGGCCATGCGGCGTAAGCCGGTCGATCAGCTCCGGCAGGCCTTCGCTCAACTGCGCCGCGACGTCGTCCTGCGACATGCCGGTGCTCTGCGCCAGCGATTGCAGCGCACCCGTGTCGTTCAGCGCATCGCTCAGCGCTGACGGGGTCACCGGCTGGTTGGCGCCGCTGCCGATCCACGAATTGACCTGTTCGCCGAGCCCGGCCTGCGCCAGGATCTGCTGCAGTGCGCCGATGCCGCCGGCGGCCGCGCCCAGCGCCTGGCTGTTGGCTGGCGCGCCGCCCTGGCCGCCCAGCAGGCCGCCGAGCAGCGAGCCCAGGTCGAGCCCGCCGGTAGCGCCGCCCGGTGCGGTGCCGGCAGCGCCGCCGCCGAGCATGCCGCCCAGCAGCCCGCCGAGGCTGCCCAGCCCGCCCAGGCCATCATCGGCGGCGGTGGTGCCGTCGTCTGCGCCGGCCTGGCCGCGGCCGCGCATGGCCAGCGTTGCCAGCAGCCCGAGCGCCATCATCAGCTTGGGGTCGAGCCCGCCGCCCTGGCCGTCGGCTCCGCGCGCGCCGCCGAGTTGTCCGAGCACACCGCCCAGCACGCTATCGAGTAGTCCCATGGTCGACTCCTTTCAGTCAGGGTTGCAACGTGACACCGGGCCGGGGTGGCCCCGTCGTCAGAATCCGCCCAGCAAGGCGTTCAGGGTGGCCAGGCAGGCGAGCCCGGCGGTTTCCGTGCGCAGGATGCGCGGGCCGAGCGACACGCCGGTGAAACCCGCGTGCAGCGCGGCCTGTTCTTCGTCAGGGGCCAGGCCGCCTTCCGGCCCGATCAGCAAGGTGACGCCATCAGCCACCAGCGCCTCGCGCCGTTGTGCGGCCAGCGCCGGCAGCGACTGCGCGGCGCGCGGCGACACCAGCAGCCTGGTGCCGCCGTCGCCGGACTGAGCAACGCGCGCCAGCCACGTATCCAAGTTAGTGACCTCCGCCACTGCCGGCAAACGATTTCGGCCGCATTGCTCGCACGCGGCCTGGACCAGCGCCTGCCAGTGCGCGTGGCGCTTCTGCGCGCGCTCGCCGGACAGGCGCACCACCGAGCGGCTGGCCTGCAGCGGCTGGATCGCGGCGACGCCCAGTTCGACGGCTTTCTCGATCAGCCAGTCCATCTTGTCGCCTCCCGCCAAGCCCTGTGCCAGCGTGATGCGAAAGGGCGGCTCGGCCTCGGCTGCGTCATGCGCGCCGATGCGCGCCAGCGCGTGGCGCTTGCCCAGCTCGACCAGCGTGGCGGCGTGGCTGCCGCCGCGGCCGTCGAACAGGGTGATGGCGTCGCCCGGCGCCAGGCGCAGCACCTGCGCGTGGCGCACCACGGGTTCGGGCAGCGGGAAATCAGACTCGGCGGCCAGCACGGCGTCGGTGCCGCCGACGAAAAATCGAGGTGCCATCAGCTTGCCTGGCCTGCTGCATTGGCCTGGCCGGCCTGCGCCAGCGGCTTGCCGAAGCCCCAGCGATAGCCGTCGGGATCCTCGACCATGCAGTAGCGGTCGCCCCAGAACTGGTCGGCCGGCGCCATCAGGCTGACCGCGCCGGCGTCGACCGCGCGCTGGTGCATGGCGTCGACATCGTCGCAATAGACATAGAAGGTCTGCGGGCATTCCACGCCCAGCGAGCGCGGCGTGCGCGCGGTGCTGCCCCACGCGCCCTCGGGCGCGAACATCACCACCAGCTGGCCCTGGTAATGCATCTCGGCGTGGGTCGGGACGCCGTTCTCGTCGACCACGTTGCCGGGGGTAAAGCCGAAGGCGCGGCCATAGAAGTCCAGCGCGGCGCGCCCGTTGGCGACGGTCAGGTAGGGGGTGAGCCAGGGGGTGTTGGCCGGTCTGGTCATGATCGTCTCCTGGTTGCGGGAAACCCGGCGCGGCGGCGTGCCGCGCGGTGCGAGAGTGCATCTTACGCGTGCCGCGCGACGCTGTCGAAGTGCCGCACGGCGGCGCCGGCAAAGCGGCGGGGTGAAGCATCAGGCATGCCGGGATCCGGATAGTTCCGGCTGCCGCGGCTGTCCTGCGATGATCGCCCGGACTCCGCCACGCAGCGCGACCCGGGTCCGGAAAACCCCCTAGCTTCTGCTAAAATTGCGGTTTTCCTGCCGCCAAGGCTCACGCCGAATCCGCCCGCATGTCCGCCCTTGCCCATCCCGCCACAAGTCCTTTTGCTTCCCAGCCCGCCAAGCTGATGGCCGACGCCATCCGCGTGCTTGCCATGGACGCCGTCCAGCAGGCCAATTCCGGCCACCCCGGTGCGCCGATGGGCATGGCGGACATCGCCGTGGCGCTGTGGGGCCGGCATCTGAAGCACAACCCGGGCAACCCGCAGTGGGCCGACCGCGACCGCTTCGTGCTGTCCAACGGCCACGGCTCGATGCTGATCTACGCGCTGCTGCACCTGACCGGCTACGACCTGCCGATCGAAGAGCTGAAGAACTTCCGTCAGCTGCACAGCAAGACCGCCGGCCACCCGGAATACGGCATCACCCCGGGCGTGGAGACCACCACCGGCCCGCTCGGCCAGGGCATCACCAACGCGGTCGGCATGGCGCTGGCCGAACGACTGCTGGGCGAGGAATTCAACCGCCCCGGCTACGACATCGTCAATCACCACACCTATGTGTTCCTGGGCGACGGCTGCCTGATGGAAGGCATCAGCCACGAGGCCTGCTCGCTGGCCGGCACGCTCAAGCTGAACAAGCTGATTGCGCTGTGGGATGACAACGGCATCTCGATCGACGGCGACGTGGTGCACTGGTTCAACGACGACACCCCGAAGCGCTTCGAAGCCTACGGCTGGAACGTGATCCGCGGCATCGACGGCCATGACGTGACCGCCGTCGACATGGCGATCTCGCAGGCCAAGGCCAGCGACAAGCCGACCCTGATCTGCTGCCGCACCAAGATCGGCAAGGGCGCCCCGAACAAGGAAGGCGGCCACGATGTGCACGGCGCCCCGCTGGGCGGCGCCGAAGTGCTGGCCACGCGCGAGGCGCTGGGCTGGGCCCACGCCCCGTTCGAGGTGCCGGCCGAGGTCTACGACGCCTGGGACGCCAAGGGCAACGGCCAGGCGCTGGAGCGCGCGTGGAATGCGCTGTTCGAATCGTATGCCGAGCGCCACCCGTACGAGGCCGGCGAGTTCACCCGCCGCATGAAGGGCGAGCTGCCGGGTTCGTTCGACGCCGCCGTCGAAGCCTTTATCGCCAAGTGCGAGGAAAAGGCCGAGACCATCGCCACCCGCAAGGCCAGCCAGAACACCATCGAGGCCTTCGGCCCGGTGCTGCCCGAGTTCCTCGGCGGCTCGGCCGACCTGACCGGCTCGAACCTGACCAACTGGTCGGGCAGCCAGGCCGTGCGCGTCGATGCCTGGGGCAACCACATCAACTACGGCGTGCGCGAGTTCGGCATGAGCGCGATCATGAACGGGATCACGCTGCATGGCGGCTACATCCCCTACGGCGCCACCTTCCTGACCTTCTCGGACTACAGCCGCAATGCGCTGCGCATGGCGGCGCTGATGAAGATCCGCACGCTGTTCGTGTTCACCCATGACTCGATCGGCCTGGGCGAGGACGGCCCGACCCACCAGTCGATCGAGCACGTTGCGAGCCTGCGCCTGATCCCCAACATGGACGTCTGGCGCACCGCCGACACCACCGAGACCGCCGTGGCCTGGGCCGAGGCGATCCGCCGCGAGAACGGCCCGAGCTGCCTGATCTTCAGCCGCCAGAACCTGCCGTTCCAGAAGCGCGACGACGCCACCCGCGCCAATATCGCGCGCGGCGGCTATGTGCTGCGCGACAGCGTGAACCCGAAGACCAGGCGCCCGGACGCGGTGATTCTGGCGACCGGCTCGGAAGTCGGCCTGGCCGTCGGCGCCGCCGATGCACTGGCTGCCGAAGGCGTGCACGTGCGCGTGGTATCGGTTCCGGCGACCACCGTGTTCGACAAGCAGGACACCGCCTACAAGGCCAGCGTGCTGCCGGCCGGCGTGCCGCGCGTGGCGGTCGAGGCGGGCGTGACGGACTTCTGGTGGAAGTACCAGGTCCAGGCGGTGGTGGGCATCGACACCTTCGGTGAATCGGCCCCGGCCGGCGTGCTGTTCAAGCACTTCGGCTTTACCGTCGACAACGTGGTCCGTACGGTGAAGGACACCCTTATCTAAGCATCCGGGCGCCTGGGCCGCGCGGTGCGCCGCGCGGCAGACGCGGCGCCCACCGGTTTCAATCGATCCTCAGGAGAGACAGTCATGACCATCAAGATCGGCATCAACGGCTTCGGCCGCATCGGACGCATGGTGTTCCGCGCCGCCGTCGCCAACTTCAAGGACATCGAAGTCGTCGGCATCAACGACCTGCTCGAGCCCGACTACCTGGCCTACATGCTGAAGTACGACTCGGTGCACGGCCGCTTTGACGGCGAAGTGTCGGTCGACGGCAATACCCTGGTCGTCAACGGCAAGAAGATCCGCCTGACCGCGGTCAAGGATCCGGCCGAGCTGAAGTGGGGCGAGATCGGCGCCGACGTGGTGGTCGAGTCGACCGGCATCTTCCTGACCAAGGAAGGCGCGCAGAAGCACATCGACGCGGGCGCCAAGAAGGTGATCATGTCGGCCCCGTCCAAGGACGACACCCCGATGTTCGTGTACGGCGTCAACCACGACACGTACAAGGGCGAGGCGATCATCTCCAACGCCAGTTGCACCACCAACTGCCTGGCGCCGGTGGCCAAGGTGCTGAACGACAAGTGGGGCATCAAGCGCGGCCTGATGACCACCGTGCACGCCGCCACCGCCACGCAGAAGACCGTCGACGGCCCGTCCAACAAGGACTGGCGCGGCGGCCGCGGCATCCTGGAAAACATCATCCCGTCGTCGACCGGCGCCGCCAAGGCCGTGGGCGTGGTGATTCCGCAGCTGAACAAGAAGCTGACCGGCATGTCGTTCCGCGTGCCGACCTCCGACGTGTCGGTGGTCGACCTGACCGTCGAGCTGGAAAAGTCGGCGTCGTACGAAGAGATCTGCGCCGAGATGAAGGCCCAGAGCCAGGGCGCGCTGAAGGGCGTGCTGGGCTACACCGAAGACAAGGTGGTCGCCACCGACTTCCGCGGCGACGCCCGCACCTCGATCTTCGACGCCGAAGCCGGCATCGCGCTGGACGGCACCTTCATCAAGGTCGTGAGCTGGTACGACAACGAGTGGGGCTACTCGAACAAGGTGCTGGAAATGGCCCGCGTAGTGGCCAAGTAATCGGCTGATTCCGCAGCCAGGGGAAACGCGCCTTCGGGCGCGTTTTCGTTTTCCGGGGCAGAGCGCCGGTCTGATGGCGCGACTGAAATAGTTGCGTCAGAAAAGAATGATAAAAATGGAAGCCGGAAGGTAAGGGCTGCCCGCGGGCGAAGTGCTCAGTGCGCCGCCGACAATGTACGCATCTCCAATCAATTGCGTCAAAAACGCGCAATTTTTCAGAGTTATGTCATTGACGGCCGTTTCAGAAATGCCGAATTTGCTTTCCGAGCTTGATTTTTCCTCTTACACTATTAAGACGCTGTTGAAATCTGATGTGCAGCCAGTGCAAGTGGTGGGGCCATCTTAGCTGTGAAAAATCTGACCGGGGGCCTGATCATGGTGAACGTAGACACAAAGCTTTTAGTGATCTTCACCGAGCTGCTGAGCAAGCGTAATGCCACCTACGTGGCCGAAAAGATGCACATGACCGCGCCCGCGGTCTCGCATTCGCTGGGCAGGCTGCGCGAAATCTTTGACGATCCACTCTTTATCCGCGTCCCGCACGGGCTGACGCCGACGCCGCGCGCGCTCGAACTGGGGCCGAAGATCCGCGACATGCTGGATCTGTGGTCGTCCATCAACGAAGGCGACGCAGACAACTTCGATCCGGCCACCGCCACCGGCACGCTCAGCATCGGCTTTGCCGCGGAGTTGGGCGACACGGTGTTCAACCGTTTCGTGCTGCGCATCAAGGCGCTGGCGCCGGACCTGCATATCAAGCTGGTCGAATCCCATTCGTGGGAAACCGATGTCGCGTCGATGCGCGCCAATGAACTCGACCTGGCATTCTCGCCATTCCCGACCCGCCATCCGGAAATCGTCGAGGAAATGGTGACCTCGCTGAACCTGTGGGTGTGCGCGCGCAAGGATCATCCGGTACTGAAGGGCCACTGCACGCTCGAGCAGTACCTGGACTGCGGCCATATCTTCATGGCGCATTCCGGCGGCTCGGGCCGCCCGGCACCTTCACTGATCCCGCTCGACTACGCGCTGCAGCAGCGCGGCCTGAAGCGCAATGCCTCGCTGACGGTACATTCGTGGCGGGCCCAGGCCGAGCTGGCCTCGCAGACGGACATGATCTTCACCGTCAATGCGCTGACCAAGGACATGGCCTGCGAAACCTATGGCCTGAAGGCGTTCCCGCTGCCGGCGGAACTGAATACCACGCTGGGCCTGAACATGTTCTGGCACCGCAGCCGCAACACCCACCCGATGCTGGTGTGGGCGCGCGGCCTGTTCCGCCAGGTGGTGGGCGAGTTCGTCGGCCTGCCGCCGGCGCGCCCGGCACGCGCGGTGACCGAGCAGGACCTGCAGGACCTGCAGGCACGCTGACCCGCGGCGGCAAGCCGCCAACAAAAAACCGGCGCCTGGCGCCGGTTTTTTGTTGCCCGTCTGCGCTCCGGCAAGGGAGCGAGCGGTGCTTATCGTTTGGGTCTGTGGGGACAGTTGGTCTTGGTGCAGTTGCCATACAGCGACAACGCGTGTTCCTGCAGGGTGAAGCCGCGCTCGCGCGCGATGCTTTGCTGGCGCTGCTCGATCTCGGAATCAAAGAATTCCTCGACCCGGCCGCAGTCCAGGCACACCAGGTGGTCGTGGTGCTTGCCTTCGTTGAGTTCGAAGATGGCCTTGCCGGACTCGAAGTTGTTGCGCGACAGCAGGCCGGCCTGTTCGAACTGGGTCAGCACGCGGTAGACGGTGGCCAGGCCGATATCCATATGCTCGTTGAGCAGGATACGGTAGACGTCTTCCGCGCTCAGGTGACGCTGCTCGCTGGTCTGAAAAATTTCAAGAATCTTCAGCCTGGGCACCGTCGCCTTCAGGCCGATATTCTTGAGGTCCGCCGGACTCGGCATGTGGGTGACTCCCTAGAGTACAATGTCTGGATAGTTGAATCATAAGGGTTTTGGCAACAAAAGTCGCTCGCGCCGACGATGTCCGAGGTCGGGATCGCGCGCCAGGCGCAAGTTGCACGCCCATGTGGTTGCGGCGGCAGATGTCATTCACTGGTGTGTTCCAAACGGCGCATTTCGCGCCGTTTTCATGCCCGTGCAGCATCTCTTTGCCGCGTTACTTTTCTTTCCCTCCGGAAGCGAGATCCATGCGTTCTATCCGTTCGTCCGCCATGCGTCCGACGCTGGTTGTCTCCCTGCTGGCCGCGGCCCTGCTGGCCGGCGCCTGCTCGGCCTACGATTCCACCTCGCGCAAGGTAGCCAACGCCATCACGCCGTACCGGATCAACATCGTGCAGGGCAACTTCGTCTCGCGCGAGGCCGCCTCGCAGCTGCGCGAAGGCATGACCCGCGACCAGGTCAAGTTCCTGCTCGGCACGCCGCTGCTGACCGACGTGTTCCATGCCAACCGCTGGGATTATGTGTTCTCGTTCCGCCGCGGCAATACCGCCGTGGTGCAGCAGCGCCGCTACACGGTGTTCTTCGACGGCGACCGCCTGGTCAAGTTTGGCGGCGACGAACTGCCGTCCGAGTATGAGCTGATCGCCGAAATCGACGGCATGAAGAAGGCGCTCAAGGATCAGACGCCGGGCAAGATCTCGACCAGTGCAGCCACGGCGGCGACGGCTCCGGCCGAGCCGCAGACCACGGTCGAGAACTTTGTGCCGCGGCAGGCGCAGCAGCCGGAAGCGGCCGCACAACCGGCCCAGCCCGCCGCCGAGCCGGCGGCCCCGGCCCAGGCCACCGCGCCGGCCGACGCGCCCAAGCCTAGCGCCAACTGATCCATCCGGCGCGCCGGCCGCGGCGCGCTGCCGGTTTTCCGGGCCGGCCAGGCATGGCCGGCTCGTTCCTATTTCGCGCATCGCGCAACTTCCGCTGAGCCAGACACCATGAACATCGCCATCGCAGGCGCATCCGGCCGCATGGGCCGCATGCTGATCGAACAAGTGCTGAACACCGACGGCGTAAAGCTGTCGGGCGCGCTCGACCTGCCGGGCTCGCCGGCGCTGGGCCAGGATGCGGGCCTGCTGCTGGGCCGCAACACCGGCGTGGCGATCACGTCGGACCTGGATGCCGGGCTGGCCGGCGCGGACTGCCTGATCGACTTCACCCGCCCGGAAGGCACGCTGGCGCACCTGGCGGTGGCAAAGCAGAAGGGCATCAAAATGGTGATCGGCACCACCGGCTTCGACGAGGCCGGCAAGGCCGCGCTGGCCGAGGCGGCCAGGTCGATCGGCATCGTCTATGCCGCCAACTTCAGCGTCGGCGTCAATGCCACCTTCAAGCTGCTCGAAGTGGCGGCAAAGCTGCTGTCGACCGGCTACGACATCGAGGTGATCGAGGCCCACCACCGCTTCAAGGTCGACGCCCCGTCGGGCACCGCGCTGAAGATGGGCGAAGTGATCGCAGAGACGCTGGGCCGCGACCTGAAGACCTGCGGCGTGTTCGCCCGCGAAGGCCATACCGGCGAGCGCGATCCCGGTTCGATCGGCTTTGCCACCATCCGCGGCGGCGATATCGTCGGCGACCATACCGTGATGTTCGCCGGCATCGGCGAGCGCATCGAGATCAGCCACAAGTCGTCGACGCGCCAGTCGTATGCCGACGGCGCGGTGCGTTCGGCCCTTTTCCTGGCCGGCAAGCCCAACGGGCTGTTCGACATGCAGGACGTGCTGGGCCTGAAGTAAGGGCGCCCGGGGCGGCCAGCGCTGCCGCCACGGTTATAATCGATTGCTTTAGCATTGCACGCCGGGCGGGCGCCCAGACTGGCGCCGCCGCTTACCTTCGAACCAATCTTCCCGGATGCCGGCAGGCCAGTTGCCGCGCAGACGCTGTCCTGACTGCTGTCCCGACCATGCAAGACAAATATCTTCCTTCCGCCGTTGAACAAGCCGCCCAGCAGCACTGGCAAGCCATCGACGCCTATCGCGTGTCGGAGCATGCAGCCGGGCCCGACGGCAAGGAAAAGCCCAAGTTCTACGCCTGCTCGATGCTGCCGTACCCGTCGGGCAAGCTGCACATGGGCCACGTGCGCAACTACACCATCAACGACGTGATGGCGCGCTACCTGCGCATGAATGGCAACAACGTGCTGATGCCGATGGGCTGGGACGCGTTCGGCATGCCGGCGGAGAACGCCGCGCTGAACAACGGCGTGGCGCCGGCCGCCTGGACCTATGACAACATCGCTTACATGAAGAAGCAGATGCAGTCGATGGGCCTGGCGATCGACTGGTCGCGCGAAGTCGCTACCTGCAGCCCGGACTACTACCGCTGGAACCAGTGGCTGTTCCTGAAGATGCTGGAAAAGGGCATCGCCTACCGCAAGACCGGCACCGTCAACTGGGACCCGGTCGACCAGACCGTGCTCGCCAACGAGCAGGTCATCGACGGCCGCGGCTGGCGCTCGGGCGCGGTGGTGGAAAAGCGCGAGATCCCGATGTACTACCTGCGCATCACCGACTATGCGCAGGAGCTGCTGGGCGACCTGGGCCAGCTGGGCTGGCCCGAGCGCGTCAAGGTAATGCAGCAGAACTGGATCGGCAAGAGCGTGGGCGTGCGCTTTGCCTTCACCCATGACATTCCGGGCGAGGACGGCAAGCCGATCAACGACGGCAAGCTCTACGTCTTCACCACCCGCGCCGACACCATCATGGGCGTGACCTTCTGCGCGGTCGCCGCCGAGCACCCGCTGGCCACGCACGCCGCGCTGAACAACCCCGAACTGGCTGCCTTCATCGACGAATGCAAGCACGGCTCGGTCATGGAAGCCGACATGGCGACCATGGAAAAGAAGGGCATGCCGACCGGCCTGCAGGTGGTACACCCGCTGACCGGCGAGAAGGTGGACGTGTGGGTCGGCAACTACGTGCTGATGAGCTACGGTGACGGCGCGGTGATGGGCGTGCCCGCGCACGACGAGCGCGACTTCGCCTTCGCCAACAAGTACAAGCTGCCGATCAAGCAAGTGATCGACGTCAAGGGCCAGCCGTACTCGACCGACGCCTGGCAGGAATGGTACGGCGACAAGGAACACGGCACCTGCATCCACAGCGGCAAGTACGACGGCCTCGGCTACCAGGCCGCGGTCGAAGCCATCGCGGCCGACCTGGGCGCGCTGGGCCTGGGCGAGAAGAAGACCACCTGGCGCCTGCGCGACTGGGGCATCTCGCGCCAGCGCTACTGGGGCACGCCGATCCCGCTGATCCATTGCGACAGCTGCGGCGTGGTGCCGGTTCCGGAGCAGGACCTGCCGGTGGTGCTGCCCGAAGACCTGGTGCCGGACGGCACCGGCAACCCGCTGGCCAAGGACCCGCGCTTCCTGCAGTGCACCTGCCCGTCGTGCGGCAAGCCCGCGCGCCGCGAGACCGACACGATGGATACCTTCATCGATTCGTGCTGGTACTACATGCGCTATACCTGCCCGGATGCGGCCACCATGGTCGATGCCCGCAACGACTACTGGATGCCGATGGACCAGTACATCGGCGGCATCGAGCACGCGATCCTGCACCTGCTGTACGCGCGCTTCTGGACCAAGGTGATGCGCGACCTGGGCCTGGTCAAGTTCGACGAGCCGTTCACCAACCTGCTGACGCAGGGCATGGTGCTCAACGAGACCTACTACCGCGAAGACGCCGCCGGCAAGAAGACCTGGTACAACCCGGCCGAGGTCGACCTGCGGACCGACGAGCGCGGCCGTCCGGTGGGCGCCACGCTGATCGCCGACGGCCAGCCGGTGGTGATCGGCGGGGTCGAGAAGATGTCGAAGTCCAAGAACAACGGCATCGACCCGCAGGCGCTGATCGACCAGTACGGCGCCGACACCGCGCGCCTGTTCGTGATGTTCGCCGCGCCGCCCGAGCAGCAGCTGGAGTGGAGCGGTTCGGGCGTGGAGGGCGCGTCGCGCTTCCTGCGCCGCGTGTGGAACTACGGCTACGCCAACGCCGCCGCCATCCGCGACGGTGCCGCGGGCACGCCGGGCGCGGACGATGCCGAGCTGCGCCGCGAGATCCACGGCGTGCTCAAGCAGGCCAACTACGACTACCAGCGCATCCAGTACAACACCGTGGTGTCCGCCACCATGAAGATGCTGAACGCGCTGGACGACGCCAAGACCGCGTCGCCGGCCGCGCGCCGCGAGGGCTTCGGCATCCTGCTGCGCGTGCTGTACCCGGTGGTGCCGCATGTCACCCACGTCCTGTGGGAGCAGCTGGGCTATGCCGCCGAGGCCGGCGACCTGCTCGACGCCCCGTGGCCGCAGGTCGATGAAGCCGCGCTGGTGCGCAGCGAGATCGAACTGGTGCTGCAGATCAACGGCAAGGTGCGCGGCAGCATCACCGTGCCCGCCGGCGCCGACCGCGCCGCGATCGAGGCCAGTGCCGCCGCCAGCGACACCGTGGCGAAGTTCGCCGAAGGCAAGGCGCCGAAGAAGATCGTGGTGGTGCCTGGCCGCCTGGTCAACGTGGTGCTTTGACAGCACCGTCCGCCCGCCGGAACCTGACAGAGGAATCGCCAACCATGAAGCGACTGAACCTGGGACGCCGCAAGGTGCTCGCGGCATTGCTGGCAGTGCCGGCCACCGGCCTGCTGGCCGGCTGCGGCTTCCATATGCGCGGCAACTCGGACTTCGCCTTCAAGCGGCTCTACATCGGCATCCCGCCCAACTCGCTGATGGGCGCGGACCTGCGCCGCGCCATCCGCGGCGGCTCGGACACCCAGGTGGTGGCCGACCAGAAAGAGGCCGACGCGCTGCTGGACGTGCTGCAGGACACCCGCACCAAGAGCATCCTGTCGATCACGACCGAGGGCGTGGTGCGTGAATACCGCCTGACCCAGCGCTTCACCTTCCGCCTGCGCGACCCCGCCGGCAAGGAACTGATCGCGCCGTCGCAACTGGTGCTGACGCGCGACCTGACCTACAACGAAGCCAATACGCTGGCCAAGGACTACGAAGAGCAGCAGCTGTACCGCGACATGCAGCGCGACATCGTGCAGCAGCTGATGCGCCGGCTCGCCGCCGTCAAGGCGATCTGAGCGCGCGCGCACAGGCTGACGGCATGCAGCTCAAGCTCGACGGGCTCGACGCGCACCTGCGGCAGGCCAAGGCCAAGGGCCTGGCGCCGCTGTACGTGGTGCATGGCGACGAGCACCTGCTGGTGCTCGAAGCGGTCGACCGCCTGCGCGCGGCGGCGCGCGAGGCCGGCTTCTCCGAACGCGAGGTGCTGGTGGCCGAGCGCGGCTTCCACTGGGGCCGGCTGGTCGAGGCGCAGCAGTCGATGTCGCTGTTCGGCGACCGCAAGATCGTCGAGCTGCGCATTCCCTCCGGCAAGCCCGGCAAGGATGGCGGCGAGGCGCTGCGCGCCGTGGCCGCGCAGCCGTCGCCCGACGTGGTGATGCTGGTGACGCTGCCGCGGCTGGACTTCGCCGCGTCCAAGTCGGCCTGGTTCCAGGCGCTGGAAGGCGCCGGCGTGTCGATCAAGGTCGACAGCGTGGACCGCACCCGCTTGCCGGCGTGGGTCGGCGAACGGCTGGCGCTGCAGCAGCAGCGCGTGCAGTCCGGCGAGCCGGGCCGGCGCGCGCTGCAGTTCATCGCCGACAAGGTCGAGGGCAACCTGCTGGCGGCGCACCAGGAAATCCAGAAGCTGGGCCTGCTGTACCCGCCCGGCGAACTGAGCTTCGACCAGGTCCACGACGCGGTGCTGAACGTGGCCCGCTACGACGTGTTCAAGCTGTCGGAATCGATGCTCTCGGGCGACGTGCCGCGGCTGGTGCGCATGCTCGAAGGCCTGCGCGGCGAGGGCGAGGCCACGGTGCTGGTGCTGTGGGCGCTGACCGAGGAAATTCGCGTATTATCCAAGGTCCGGCAAGGCCTGGCGGCGGGCAAGCCGGCGGGCGTGCTGATGCGCGAGCTGCGCGTCTGGGGCCCGCGCGAGCGGCTGGTGCCGCAGGCCGCGCAGCGCCTGGCGCAGCCCCGGCTGGAAGCGGCACTGGCACTGGCCGCGCGGCTGGACCGCCAGGTCAAGGGCCTGCAGGACCTGCCGCCGCCAGGCAGCGCGCCGCTGCCGGCCGAGCCATGGGACGGCTTGCAGCAGCTGGCGCTGATGATTGCGCGCTAGGGGCAAGCCTCGAAGGTTTGCTCCCCTGGCGGTTTGCTCCCCTCTCCCGCTTGCGGGAGAGGGGCAGGGGGTGAGGGCAGGCGGTGGATCCGGCGATCTCGCCCGTTGATGCACCGGCCCTCTCCCCCAACCCCTCTCCCGCGCGCGGGAGAGGGGAGGAACACACACACTGACGGCCTTCACCCCAGGGCCACCGACATGACCGAGCTCGACCTCAACCCCTACATGGACCGCGTCGGCCGCCAGGCACGCGCGGCGTCGCGCGCGATGGCGCGTGCCTCCACCGCCGACAAGAACCGCGCGCTGCTGACCATCGCCGCGGCGATCCGCCGCGATGCCGAACAGCTCAAGGCCGTCAACGCACGCGACGTCGAACGCGCCCGCGCCAACGGCCAGGACGCGGCCTTCATCGACCGCCTGACGCTGTCGGACAAGGCCATCGCCACCATGGCCGCGGGCCTGGAGCAGATCGCCGCGCTGGCCGACCCGATCGGCGAGATCTCGAACATGAAGTTCCGCCCGACCGGCATCCAGGTGGGCCAGATGCGCGTGCCGCTGGGCGTGATCGGCATCATCTACGAATCGCGCCCCAACGTGACCATCGACGCCGCCGCGCTGTGCCTGAAGTCGGGCAACGCGACCATCCTGCGCGGCGGATCCGAAGCGATCGAATCCAATACCGCGCTGGCCGCGCTGGTGGCCGAGGGCCTGTCGGCGGCCGGCCTGCCGTCCGAAGCCGTGCAGGTGATCGCCACCACCGACCGCGCCGCCGTCGGCCGGCTGATCACCATGACCGAATACGTCGACGTGATCGTGCCGCGCGGCGGCAAGAGCCTGATCGCGCGGCTGATGGAAGAAGCGCGCGTGCCGATGATCAAGCACCTGGACGGCATCTGCCACGTCTATATCGACGCTGACGCAGACCTGGACAAGGCCGTGCGCGTCTGCGACAACGCCAAGACCCAGCGCTACGCGCCGTGCAACACCATGGAGACGCTGCTGGTGTCGCAGGACATCGCCGCCGCCGCGCTGCCGCCGCTGTGCCGCATCTACCAGCAGAAGGGCGTCGAGCTGCGCGTCTGCCCGGCCACCCGCGCCACGCTGGAAGCGGCAGGCTTTACCGGGCTGGTCGATGCCACGGAGGAAGACTGGCGCCTGGAATACCTGGCGCCGATCCTCGCCGTCAAGACCGTGGCCGGACTTGACGAGGCCGTCGCCCATATCAACGAATACGGTTCGCACCATACCGACTCGATCATCACCGAGAACTACTCGGCGGGCATGCGCTTTATCCGCGAGGTCGATTCGGCCAGCGTGATGATCAATGCCTCGACGCGCTTTGCCGATGGCTTCGAGTACGGCCTGGGCGCGGAGATCGGCATTTCCAACGACAAGCTGCACGCACGCGGGCCGGTCGGGCTGGAAGGGCTGACCTCGCTCAAGTACGTGGTGTTCGGGCACGGCGAGATCCGTACCTGACGCTCGCGCGCCAACAACAATAACAACCGTTCTCGAACGTCTGTCTGCCGATGCTCTGGGTCAAAGCGCTGCATATCGTCTTCGTCGTGTCATGGTTCGCCGGCCTGTTCTACCTGCCGCGCATCTTCGTCAACCTGGCGATGGAAACCGATGCCGCCAGCACGCAGCGGCTGCTGCTGATGGCGCGCAAGCTGTTCCGCTTCATGACCATGCTGGCGGTGCCGGCGCTGGTGTTCGGGCTGTGGCTGTACCTGGGTTACGGCATCGGCCGCGGCGCCGGGCAGGGCTGGATGCATGCCAAGCTGGCGCTGGTGCTGGTGCTGATCGGCTACCACCATGGCTGCGGCGTGCTGCTGCGCAAGTTCGAGGCGGGGCGCAATGCGCGCTCGCACAAGTTCTACCGCTGGTTCAACGAGCTGCCGGTGCTGGTGCTGCTGGCGGTGGTGATCCTGGTCGTGGTCAAGCCGTTCTGAGGCTGGCCGCCTTTCGCCTTTACATTGCTGCCTGATTCTGTCGCGGAAACCCACATGAGCAAGCTGGTCGACTACTACCTGACGCCGCAATCGCCGTACGTCTACATGGGCCATGCCCGTTTCAGCGCCATCGCCGCGCGCCACGACGTTCAGGTGAACCTGAAACCGTGCGACCTGGGCAAGGTGTTCTCGGTCTCCGGCGGGGTGCCGCTGGCGCAGCGCCCGCCGCAGCGGCAGGCGTACCGGCTGGTGGAACTGAAGCGCTGGAGCGAATTCCTGAACCTGCCGCTGAACGTGGAACCGGCGTTCTTCCCGGTGTCGGGCGACGCCGCCAGCAAGCTGATCATTGCCACGCAACTGGCGCACGGCACCGCGCGCGCGATGGCGCTGACCGGCGCGATCGGCGCGGCGGTGTGGGCGCAGCAGCGCAATATCGCCGATGCCGCCACGCTGGCGCAGATCGCCGACGAGACCGGCCTGGACGGCGCCGGCCTGCTCAAGGCCAGCGAGGCGCAGTCGGTGCAGGCCGCCTATGCGCAGAACACGCAGGATGCGATCTCGGCCGGCGTGTTCGGCGCGCCGTGGTACGTCTACGACGGCGAGCCGTTCTGGGGCCAGGACCGTCTCGACTTTCTCGAGCGCGCGCTGGCCGCGGCCTGAGCTAAGCTACCGTTAATTCCCCGTCCGCCACGGCGGACGTTTTTGTTTGCAGGAAACCCTCTCATGACCCAAGCCTTCTTTGCCCCTTGCCCGCGCGGCCTGGAGAGCGCGCTCGCCGAAGAACTGCGCGAGATCGCCGCGATGCCGGGCATGGCCGCGCTGGCGCCGTTCGCGGTGCACCAGGAAGTGCCGGGCGGCGTCAATTTCTCGGGCGAGATGGCCGCCGCCTATGCGGTCAACCTGCATTCGCGCATCGCCAGCCGGGTGCTGATGCGCGTGGCGGCGCGCGGCTACCGGCACGAGGACGACATCTACACGCTGGCGCGCAGCGTGCGCTGGGAACAGTGGTTCTCGCCGGACGAGTCGCTGCGCGTGGATATGACGTCGCACAAATCGCCGCTGCGCAGCCTCAACTTCACCGCGCTGCGGGTCAAGGACGGCGTCTGCGATGCCATGCGCGAGCGCGTGGGCGCCCGCCCCAGTGTCGATACCGTCAGCCCGGATGTGCGCATCTATGCCCACCTGACCGAGCGCGACTGCACGCTGTATCTCGATACCACCGGCGAGCCGCTGTTCAAGCGCGGCTGGCGCACCGAGAAGGGCGAGGCGCCGCTGAAGGAAAACCTGGCGGCCGGCATCCTGCGCCTGGCGGGCTGGGTGCCGGGCCAGACCGCGCGGCCGTTCTACGACCCGATGTGCGGCAGCGGCACCTTCCTGGTCGAGGCGGCGCAGGTGGCGCTGGGCATCGCGCCGGGCGGCAGCCGCAGCTTTGCCTTCGAATGGCTCAAGGGCATGGACACCAAGGCCTGGCAGAAGCTGAAGGCGGACGCGCAGCGCGCCCGCATGCTGGCCTCGGCCGATCAGCTGCAGGTGGTGGGTTCCGACATCTCCACCGACATGCTGGCGATCACGCGCGCCAACTGGGAGCGCGCCGGCCTGCCGGGCGAGGCGCGCACCAAGCAGGTCGACGCGCGCTTCGTGCAGCCGCCTTATGACGAACCGGGCCTGCTGCTGATGAATCCCCCGTACGGCGAGCGGATCGCGGTGCGCGGGCAGCGCCGCGCGCCGGAAGACGAGTTGCCGCGCGACGAGGTGGAAGAGGCCGCCGCCAACCAGTTCGCCAGCGCCTTTGCCACCACCCTGAAGCAGCATTTCGCGGGCTGGCAGGCGTGGGTGTTTACCGGCGACCTGGGCTTTCCGCGCCGGCTGCGGCTGAAGGAATCGCGCCGCACGCCGCTCTACAACGGCAATATCGAGTGCCGGCTGTTCCGTTTCGACATGGTGCGCGGCGCCAACCGGGCGCCGCAGGCGGACTGAACCCGGCCAGGCGCCGGGACTGTGGCGTCAGGGGCGCTTGCGCCCCGTCAGCGCGTCCGGATTGCGGCTGAAATCCGCCAGGAAGCTCTGCAGGCTGACCACCGGCTCCTGCAGCATGTGGCGCGGCAGGTCGAACAGCGCGTAGAAGAACTCTTCCCTGCCTTCGCAGCGCTCGGCCGGCAGGCAGTATTGTTCCCAATCGACGCAGGCCGGCGTGTACATGCCGTTGCCGGGCCAGAAGTAGGGCACCAGCCGGCCTTCGCGCAGGCCCTCGATCAGCGCGGCCGGGGCGTCGTAGGCTTCGGCGGACTCCACCTGCGTCATCAGTCCGGCGCGGGTCTCGATCACCATCAGCGTGGCGTGGCCCTGCGCGGTCAGCAGCAGGATGCCGGCCGGGTTGGGGTACAGGTAGTACTCGACAAAGCCGTAGCGCGTGGTCAGCTGGCGCACGCGCTCGGTCATGGCCGGATCGGACAGGAACGAGAACGAATGCCGCGTCAGCAGCTCGCGCAGCGTGCGCGACAGCGTGGCGAAGTACGCCTGCTGCATGGCTTCGATTTCCTGGTCGAGCCGCTCCACCATATTGCTGTCGTGCTTCTTCACGTAGCGGTCGATCAGCCCGTGGTTGAAGCCCTGCACGGCAATGCTCTCGTCGGCGGTGCCGGTCAGCAGGATGGTCTTGCACGGCAGGTCCTGCAGCGCCTGGCAGAATTCCAGGCCGTCCATCTGCGGCATCGAATAGTCGACCACGATCACGCCCGGCTGCAGGAAGCGGTTGACGTCGTGGATCTGGCGGTAGATGCGGTCGATGTCCAGCTGTACCGTGCGCCGCTCGGTCAGGAAGGTCAGGTCGTCGTGCGTGACGCGCACCGGCAGGAAGCCCGGGAAGCGGGTGGCATAGGCTTCGCGGATCCACTGCAGCGCTTCGCGCGGGTCGGTGAAGGTGATCACCCCGCGCGCGGCATCCATCTGGAACGCCAGGCTGTCGATGAAAGACTTGCTGTCATCCACAAGGACAGTCAGGACCGGGTGATGGAAGACCGACAGATTCCTGTCGTGCGGATTGAAGGTCATGGAGCGGCGGGCAGGGGTTGGCACAGGCGTTGGCGCAAGTGGCAAGCCAGCGTGCGTATTCGCAGGCCAGTATAGCGCGCCATGGCTGCCTTGCAAGGCACGCCTTGCGGCCAGGCGGCCTGCGGCGGGCCGCGAGGGGAGGCCGGCCCTTGTTCCGGAAGGGCCGGCGGGCGATGGCCCGCGCCGGGGGGCGCGGGCCGGACCGGCCGGGGGCCTTAGTCGACCGCCTTGAACATGTCCTCGACCACCTTCTTGGCGTCGCCGAACACCATCATGGTCTTGTCCATGTAGAACAGCTCGTTGTCGAGACCCGCGTAGCCGGCGGCCATCGAGCGCTTGTTGACGATGATGGTCTTGGCCTTGTACGCCTCCAGGATCGGCATGCCGGCGATCGGCGACTTGGGATCGTTCTTGGCCGCCGGGTTGACCACGTCGTTGGCGCCCAGCACCAGCACCACGTCGGCCTGGCCGAACTCGCTGTTGATGTCTTCCATCTCGAAGACCTGGTCGTACGGCACCTCGGCCTCGGCCAGCAGCACGTTCATGTGGCCCGGCATGCGGCCCGCCACCGGGTGGATCGCGTACTTCACGGTCACGCCCTTCTCGGACAGCTTCTCGGTCAGTTCCTTCAGCGCATGCTGGGCGCGCGCCACCGCCAGGCCGTAGCCCGGCACGATGATCACGGTCTCGGCGTTGCCCATCAGGAAGGCGGCGTCGTCCGCCGAGCCCGACTTGACGTTGCGCTGCGTTTGCGCGCCGGCCGCCGCGCCTGCCGACGCGTCGCCGCCGAAGCCGCCCAGGATCACGTTGAAGAACGAGCGGTTCATCGCGCGGCACATGATGTACGACAGGATCGCACCGGACGAACCCACCAGCGAGCCGGCGATGATCAGCATCGGGTTGTTCAGCGAGAAGCCGATGCCCGCCGCCGCCCAGCCCGAGTACGAGTTCAGCATCGACACCACCACCGGCATGTCGGCGCCGCCGATCGGGATGATGATCAGCACCCCCAGCACGAAGGCGATCGCCAGCATCACCAGGAACGGCAGCCATTCCTGCGTCATGAAGAACGCGATGCCGAAGCCGACCATGGCCAGCGCCAGCGCCAGGTTCAGCATGTGCTGGCCGGCGAACACCACCGGCGCGCCCTGGAACAGGCGGAACTTGTAGCGCCCGGCCAGCTTGCCGAAGGCGATCACCGAGCCCGAGAACGTGATCGCGCCGACGAAGCAGCCGATAAAGAGCTCGATGCGGTTGCCCAGCGGGATCAGGTGCGAGCCGGCCGGGCTGATGCCGAACGCCGCCGGCTCCGCCACCGCCGCCACCGCGATGAACACCGCTGCGAGACCGATCAGCGAGTGCATCGCCGCGACCAGTTCCGGCATCTTGGTCATCTGCACCTTGCGCGCCACGTAGGCGCCGATGCCGCCGCCCACCACCAGCGCCGCAAAGATCAGCGCCAGCCCCGTGCCCACCGACGACTGGGCCGTGCCCGCCGCGAGGAACTCGTTCTTCAGCTTGATGATCAGCACCAGCGTGGTCACTACCGCGATGGCCATGCCGATCATGCCGAAGGCATTGCCCTTGCGTGCCGAGGCCGGGTGCGACAGCCCCTTGAGCGCCTGGATAAAGCAGACCGAGGCCACCAGGTAGAGCAGGGTGACGAGGTTCATGCTGACAAGGCCCGCCATCACGCGCCCTCCTTGGCCAGTGCCGGCTTGCCCTCGGGCGCCCTGGCCTTCGGTTCCTTCTTCTTGAACATCTCCAGCATGCGCTGGGTGACCAGGAACCCGCCGAACACATTGACCGCCGCCAGCGCCACCGCCAGCGTGCCCATCACGCGCCCGACCCCGCCTTCGGTCAGGCCCGCGGCGAGCATCGCGCCGACGATGATGATGGCCGAGATCGCGTTGGTCACCGCCATCAGCGGCGTATGCAGGGCCGGCGTGACCGTCCAGACCACGTGGTAACCCACGTAGATCGCCAGCACGAAGATGATCAGGTTGATCACCGTGTGGTTCACCATCTCCATCGACTTCTCCTCCGTTGCTTTGAAACCGGGATGCTGCTGTTGCTATGTTGTTTTTGCAGTATTACGGCGGGGCACGCCAACCGGCCGTGGCTCTTGAATTGCCGGTGGCGTGCTCCCTCTCCCGCTTGCGGGAGAGGGTTGGGGAGAGGGCGGGAGCCGCCACGAAGTACAGGCCGTCGCATTTGCCAACGCCGGCCCTCTCCCCCGGCCCCTCTCCCGCAAGCGGGAGAGGGGAGAAAACCCTCAGCGGTCGATGCTCAGACCTTCTTGATTTCCTTGATCCCGTTCTTCTCGTTCACCAGGATCACCTTGGGCTTGTACGTGGCGATTTCCTCGTCGGTCATCGGCGCATAGGTGCAGATGATCAGCTGGTCGCCCAGATGCGCGCGGCGCGCGGCGGCGCCGTTCAGCGAGATCTCGCCGCTGCCGCGCTCGCCCTTGATGATGTAGGTGGAGAAGCGCTCGCCGTTGTTGACGTTGTACAGCTCGATCTTCTCGAACTCCTTCATGTCGGCAGCGTCCAGCAGGTCCTGGTCGATGCCGCACGAACCCTCGTAGTTGAGGTCCGCCTGCGTCACGGTGACGCGGTGGAGCTTGGCGCGGAGCATGATGCGTTGCATGGGTGATACGTCCTTATATATCTGAAGCGAAAGCAGTGGGCGCGCTGCGCCCGTTGGAGTTACGCCGCCTCGCGCACGACCTGGCCGTCCCTGCACATCAGGCAGGCGGCGACGATGTCGTCTTCGAGGTTGAGCGTGAACTGGCCGTCCTTGTCGACGACCAGCTTGAGGAAGTCCAGCACGTTGCGGGCATAGAGCGCCGAGGCGTCGGCCGCGACCATGCTGGCCAGGTTGGTATGTCCGATCAGGATCACGCCGTTGTGGTTGACCACTTCGTCGGCCACCGTCAGCGGGCAGTTGCCGCCCTGCGCGGCGGCCAGGTCGACCACCACCGAGCCGGGCTTCATCTGCGCCACGGTGGCCTCCTGCAGCAGCACCGGCGCCTTGCGCCCCGGAATCAGCGCGGTGGTGATGACGATGTCGGCCTGGATCGCGCGCTGGTGCACCAGTTCTGCCTGGCGCTTCATCCAGTCGGGCGGCATCGGGCGCGCATAGCCGCCCACGCCCTGCGCGATCTCGCGCTCTTCATCGGTCACGAACGGCACGTCGAGGAACTTGGCCCCCAGCGATTCGATCTGCTCCTTGACTGCGGGGCGCACGTCGGAAGCTTCGATCACCGCGCCCAGCCGCTTGGCGGTGGCAATCGCCTGCAGCCCGGCCACGCCGGCGCCCAGGATCAGCACGCGCGCCGCCTTGACGGTGCCGGCGGCGGTCATCAGCATCGGCATGAAGCGCTGGTAGTGGTGCGCGGCCACCAGCACGGCCTTGTAGCCGGCGATATTGGCCTGCGACGACAGCACGTCCATGCTCTGCGCGCGCGTGGTGCGCGGCGCGGCTTCGAGCGCGAAGGCGGTGATGTTGGCGGCGGACATGCGCGCGTTGTTCTCGGCATCGAAGGGATTGAGCATGCCGACCAGCACCGCGCCCGGCTTCATCTGCGCCAGTTCGGCGGCATCGGGCGCGCGCACCTTCAGCACCAGTTGCGCGCCGAGCGCGTCGGCGGCGCTGCCGATAGTGGCGCCGACCGCCTCATACGCGCTGTCGGGCTGGCTGGCACTGAGGCCGGCGCCGGCCTGCACCACCACCTTGTGGCCCTGGGCGACGTATTTCTTGACGGTCTCCGGGGTGGCGGCGACGCGAGTCTCGCCGGCCCGCGTCTCCTGCGGGATGCCGATGTACATCGTCGATTTCTCCTTTAGCTGGCGTCTTGTCTGGTTAGGCGGACCGACGTCTGGCCCGTGTGCGCTGCCGGACCGACCCGGGGGTTTAAGCCGCAGCGCACAATTTTTCCGCAGCTTACAGGAATCTGACATGCAATGGTGACCGGCCGGTCGGCGATTGCCGCGCCCGCCGTCATACCATGCCCGAGTCCGCCGCCGCGCTGCACGATGGGCCCGCAACCGGTAGAATGCGGGATTGCCTAAAAATTGAGCATCATGTCAAGCGATTGGAATGCCAGCGTGACCGTTGCCGCCGTGATCGAACGCGGCGGCCGCTTCCTGCTGGTCGAAGAGGAAACCGCCGACGGGCTGCGCCTGAACCAGCCCGCGGGACACCTGGATCCGGGCGAAAGCCTGATCCGCGCCGTGATCCGCGAAACCCTGGAAGAGACCGCCCACACCTTCGAGCCGCGCGCGCTGCTGGGCTGCTACATGGGCCGTTCGCTGTCGTCGCGCACCGGCGGCGACGTGACCTACGTGCGCTTCGCCTTTACCGGCGACCTGGGCTCGCTCGACGCCGGCCGCCAGCTCGACACCGGCATCGTGCGTACCGTGTGGATGGGCGCCGACGAGCTGCGCGCGTGCCCGGAACGGCACCGTTCGCCGCTGGTGATGGCGTGCGTCGACGACTACCTGGCCGGCAAGCGCTTTGCGCTGGACGCGCTGTACACGCACCCTTCGGTGCTGCAGGCGGGGGCGCAGCCGTGAGCGGTGCCGCAAAGCGTGTCGTGGTGGGGATGTCCGGCGGGGTCGACTCGTCGGTCACCGCGTGGCTGCTCAAGCAGCAGGGCTACGAGGTCATCGGCCTGTTCATGAAGAACTGGGAAGACGATGACGACAGCGAATACTGCTCCACGCGCCAGGACTGGCTCGACGTGGTCTCGGTGGCCGACCTGATCGGCGTCGATGTCGAGGCGGTCAACTTCGCCGCCGAATACAAGGACCGCGTCTTCGCCGACTTCCTGCGCGAATACTCGGCCGGCCGCACGCCGAACCCGGATGTGCTGTGCAATGCCGAGATCAAGTTCAAGGCGTTCCTGGACCATGCCATGTCGCTGGGGGCCGACACCATCGCCACCGGCCACTATGCGCGCGTGCGCCGGAACGCGGCCGGCCGCTTCGAGCTGCTCAAGGCGCTGGACCATACCAAGGACCAGAGCTACTTCCTGCACCGGTTGAACCAGGCGCAGCTGTCGCGCACGCTGTTCCCGCTGGGCGAGATCCCCAAGACGCGGGTGCGCGAGATCGCCGCCGAGATCGGCCTGCCCAACGCGAAGAAGAAGGACTCGACCGGCATCTGCTTTATCGGCGAACGCCCGTTCCGCGACTTCCTGAACCGCTACCTGCCGACCAGGCCGGGGCCGATGAAGACGCCTGAAGGCAAGGTGGTCGGCGAGCATATCGGCCTGGCCTTCTACACGCTGGGCCAGCGCAAGGGCATTGGCCTGGGCGGCAGCCGCGACGGCAACGGCGACGCCTGGTATGTCGCGCGCAAGGACATGGCGAACAATACGCTTTACGTGGTGCAGGGCCACGACCATCCGTGGCTGCTGACGCCGGTGCTGACCGCGTCGGACCTGTCCTGGGTGGCGGGCGAGCCGCCGGCAGTGGGCGCGGCGATGGCGGCCAAGACCCGCTATCGCCAGAGCGATGCGGCGTGCACGGTGCAGGCGGTGGAGGGCGATGCGCTGACGCTGCGGTTTGCCGAGGCGCAGTGGGCGGTGACGCCGGGGCAGTCGGCGGTGCTGTATGACGGGGATGTGTGCCTGGGCGGCGGCATCATCCAGTAAGCGCGATCAGCAAAACACCCGGCGGTTTGCTCCCTCTCCCGCGCGCGGGAGAGGGAGCAAACCATCAGCCGCGCGGCGGCGCCGTATCGATGAACGACTGCCGCTTCGACAGCTTTTCTTCCAGCGCCGCCAGGTTCGGATGGCGTTCGCGCCAGGAGATGTCCGGGAAACGGAAGTCCAGGTAGGACAGCGCGCAGCCCACCGCCACGTCGGCCAGCGAGTAATGCGTGCCGGTGCAGAACGGGCGGTCGGCCAGGCCGTGCGCCATGGCCGCCAGGGCCGCGTCGATCTTGCTGCGCTGGCGCTGTACCCAGCGCTCGCTGCGCTCGTGCGGCTCGCGCTGGGTGGCCTCCAGGCGCACCAGCAGCGCGGCGTCGAGCAGGCCGTCGGCCAGCGCCTCCCAGCAACGCACTTCCAGGCGTTCGCGCCCGCCTTGCGGGATCAGCCGGCTGACCGGCGTCAGCGTGTCGACATATTCGACGATCACGCGCGAATCGAAGATCGCGCCGCCGTCTTCCATCACCAGGCACGGCACCTTGCCCAGCGGGTTGTACTGGCCGATCCGGGTTTGCGGCGACCAGACGTCCTCTTCGATCAGCTGGCACTCGATCTTCTTCTCCGCCATGACCACGCGCACCTTGCGTGCGTACGGACTGGTATGGGACGCATACAGCTTCATGTTCTCCCCTTGAGCTTGTTATGAAGTGCATCGTCGCTCGGTGGCAGCGGCAGCGGCGGGGAGGCAGCGATGGCTTGCCCGATGCACTTCATAACAGGCTACTGGAACGGCGTGCGCGAGTATACCCGCGGCGCATGGCGAATGCGGGCTCGCGCACCGATGCCCCGCGGCTGCGCTTTGCCGCCGCCCGGAGCCGCGGCAGGGGTGGTAAAATCGCGCGTTGCGCAGCGCCCGCGGCCCGCCGATGCGGCGTGACGGGCGCATCCGGCTACCGTTTCCGTCCGGCAGCGCTGACAGCGCCAGCCCCCGCGGCGCCCCTTGTTCGCCGCCTTCTTCTTTGTTTCCTCCCTTTCCCGGTTTCCAGCATGACCTCCTCCCCGCTTTCGCCGCTCACCGCCCTGTCCCCGATCGATGGCCGTTACGCCGCCAAGGCCGATGCGCTGCGCGAATGGCTGTCCGAGGCGGCCTTCATGCGCAACCGCGTCAAGGTCGAAGTGCACTGGCTGATCGCGCTGTCGCAGGCCGGCCTGCCCGACATGCCGAAGTTCTCGGCCGCGTCCGAAGCCGCGCTGCTGGCGCTGGTGGACAAGTTCAGCGAGGCCGACGCCGCCCGCATCAAGGAAATCGAAGCCGTCACCAACCATGACGTGAAGGCGGTCGAGTACTGGCTCAAGGAGCAGGTCAAGGGCAACGCCGAACTGGAAGCCGCCAGCGAGTTCATCCACTTCGCCTGCACCTCGGAAGACATCAACAACACCTCGCACGGCATGATGCTCAAGGGCGCGCGCGAAGGCGTGGTGGTGCCGGCGCTCAAGCGCGTGCACGCCCGGCTGGTGGAACTGGCAAAGCTCAATGCCGCCCAGCCGATGCTGTCGCGCACCCACGGCCAGCCGGCCAGCCCGACCACGCTGGGCAAGGAAATGGCCAACGTCGCCGCGCGCCTGGCGCGCGCGATCCAGCGCATCGAGCAGGTGGAACTGCTGGGCAAGATGAACGGCGCGGTGGGCAACTACAACGCGCACCTGTCGGCCTACCCGACGTTCGACTGGGAGGCGTTCTCGAAGCAGGTCATCGAAACCCGGCTGGGCCTGACCTTCAACCCGTACACCATCCAGATCGAGCCGCACGACTACATGGCCGAGCTGTTCGACGCGATCGCCCGCGCCAACACCATCCTGCTCGACCTGAACCGCGACGTCTGGGGCTATATCTCGCTGGGCTACTTCAAGCAGAAGACCAAGGCCGGCGAGATCGGCTCGTCGACCATGCCGCACAAGGTCAACCCGATCGACTTCGAGAACTCGGAAGGCAACCTGGGCCTGGCCAACGCCGTGCTGCGCCACCTGTCGGAGAAGCTGCCGGTGTCGCGCTGGCAGCGCGACCTGACCGACTCGACCGTGCTGCGCAATATCGGCGTGGCCTTCGGCTACAGCCTGCTGGCCTATGAGGCCTGCCTGCGCGGCCTGGGCAAGCTGGAAACCAACCCCGAGCGCCTGGACGAAGACCTGGACAACTGCTGGGAAGTGCTGGCCGAGCCGGTGCAGACCGTGATGCGCCGCTTCGGCGTGCCCAACCCGTACGAGCAGCTCAAGGAGCTGACCCGCGGCAAGGGCATCTCGCGCGAGGCGCTGCAAACCTTTATCAACGGCCTGGCGATCCCCGACGACGCCAAGAAGCTGCTGCTTGAGATGACGCCCGCCAGCTATATCGGCAAGGCGGTGGTGCTCGCCGAGCGAATCTGAGCGGAATTCCAGAAAACTAAACCGTCATCCCTGCGAAAGGGGCGATCAAGTGTCTTTAGCGGCACTACATCACCGCCCTTCGCGGGGACGACGATCAGCAAAAGCCATCCCTCGGGATGGCTTTTTGTTTTCCGACGCTCCCACCTCCGTCTTTGTGACGCCTGCGCCAGAATGTCGCTTCAAAGCATTTGAATAACTTAATGAAGGACTGTCCTGCACCGGCGCACATCGGGCCGCAATAATGCGAGAATCGTCAGCGCACGGGCGGGTGGTTCCGGCCGGTGCCTTCCCCAAAATTGTGAAACGCCCGTGCCGCGGGCGAGAGGAATCCGATGCGTTCTACCGCCCCCGTTCCCGCCGGCTACGGTGCCACCGCGATCGCCCTGCACTGGCTGGTGGCGCTGGCCATATTCGCCGCGTTCGGGCTGGGCCTGTACATGACCGGCATCCCGGGGCTGACGCCGACCAAGCTCAAGCTCTACTCCTGGCACAAGTGGCTGGGCGTGACGATCTTCGCCGTCGCCGTGCTGCGCGTGCTGTGGCGCGCCACCCACGCCGCGCCGCCGGTCGCACCGGGCACCCCGGCGTGGCAGGCGCGGGCCGCGGCCGGCGCCCACCATCTGCTGTACCTGCTGATCGTGATCGTTCCCATCAGCGGCTACCTGTACAGCTCGGCCGCGGGCGTGCCGGTGGTCTACCTGGGTTTGTGGAAGATGCCGGCGCTGATCGAGAAAAGCGATGCGCTGAAGGAAGTGCTGAAGTTCACCCATATCTGGCTGAACTACCTGATGGCGGCCGTGGTCGTTGTCCATGCGGCGGCGGCGGTGAAACACCAGTTCGTCGACCGTGACGGCACGCTGGGCCGGATGCTGCCGTTTTTGCGCTGAGCCTGGCGCGCCAAGCTTTTCGTTCCGCGGCGCCGCTGCGCCGTCCCTGACAGGAGTTTTCTCAGATGAAACGCAATTCCCGCCGCGGCTCGGCCCCTATCCGCGCCACCCTGGCCGCCGTGCTGGCCGCCACCGGCATCGCCGCCAACCTGGCCTGGGCCCAGGTCGACGCCGCCAAAAGTTCGGTGACCGCGGTGGCGCGCCAGATCGGCGTGCCGATGGAAGGCAAGTTCAGGAAGTTCGACGCCAACGTCAGCTTCGACCCCGCCAAGCTGGCAACGTCGTCGGCCAAGATCGAGATCGACGTGGCCAGCTTCGAGATCGGCGATGCCGAGACCACCAAGGAAGTGAAGGGCAAGGACTGGTTCGACGCCGCCAGATACCCCAAGGCGGTATTCCAGTCGACCAGCATCAAGAACGGCACGCCGGGCAAGTACGACGTCGCCGGCAAGCTGACCATCAAGGGCAAGACCGTCGACGTGGTGGTGCCCGCCACCTACCGCCAGGAGGGCGCCGCGCAGGTGTTCGAGGGCGCGCTGCCGATCAAGCGCACCGCGTTCAATATCGGCGACGGCGAATGGAAGGACACCTCCGTGGTCGCCGACGACGTCCAGATCAAATTCCGTATCGTGCTGGCCAGGAAGTAAGGCCGGCATTCCGCTGACGTACCCAGGACTTACCTGAACCGCTCCATCCCAACCCTGACTTGTCGGGAGACACCATGAAACTGCGTTCCCTCGTTGCCGCCGTCGCGGCCGTTTCCGCAACCGCCGCCTTCGGCGTGGCTTCGGCCAACACCGTGACGTACAACCTCGATCCGACCCACACCTACCCCAGCTTCGAGGCCGACCACCTGGGCGGCCTGTCGACCTGGCGCGGCAAGTTCGACAAGTCCAGCGGCGTGGTGACGCTGGACCGGGCCGCCAAGGCGGGCTCGGTCGAGGTCAAGATCGACCCGGCTTCGATCGATTTCGGCAATGCCAAGCTCAACCAGCACGCCAAGGGCCCGGACATGTTCGACGTCGAAGCCTTCCCCGAGGCCACCTACAAGGGCAAGTTCTCCAAGTTCAAGGGCGACGTGCCGACCGAGGTCGACGGCGTGCTGACGATGCGCGGCGTGTCCAAGCCGGTCAAGCTGGAAATCCGCGAATTCAAGTGCATCCAGCACCCGATGCTCAAGCGCGAAGCCTGCGGCGCCGACGCCGTGGGCCAGTTCAACCGGGCCGATTTCGGCCTGGACTATGGCGTCAAGATGGGCTTCAAGCCCGAGGTCAAGCTGGCCATCCAGGTGGAAGGCGTGCGCGCCGACTGAGCGCGCGGCCCGCTGGGCGGGCAAGCTGCTGCCAAGGCCGGCCAATGCCGGCCTTTTTTGTTGTATTGCACCATGCGGGGGGCTGCCACGGCACTTTGTTGTGCGAGTTGCGACGGGCACAGTACAATGACCCGCGGCAATCCACCATGATCCGGGGCATTGCGACTCCGCCACGGCGGGGGCACCGATGCCCGCAACCGGCTAAAGCGCATCACTATGAGCATTCGCTGCATGTCCCGACACCGGTAGCCATTCCCGCGACCCCCTCGCCCTCATGCTGTACCCGGCCGTTCTGCCCTGGCTGTATGGCCCGCAGCGTTTCCCGGTTTTCCCTGGCGCTATACCGTGTACTCCAAAACGCAAATCGATCCGGTAGTTAGTTTCCGCAACTCGCAGGGCGAGCAGGTGCGGGGCACCATTGTCAATCTCCAGAGAAAGTCTCTGGTGATGGAGATCTACAACCCGTATTCGATCGTGCAGGTCAGCGAGGTGCTGAGCGAACTCAGTGTCCGCATGGGCACGAAGAACGCGTATCTCGGCAAGGCGGTGGTGATGAGCCTGGTGAACACCGGCCTGACCGCGGTGGTGTCGCTGACGCTGATCGACGAATGGCTGGAGCTGAGCAACCTCGACGACGAGCCCAAGTCGGTAGCGCGCGAGTCGCTGCAGTTCGTGCAGGACTGGGAGAAGCGCTTCAATATCCGCCGCGACTACCAGATCGTCGTCAACGAGATGCGCGCGTTCCTGTCCGAAGTATCGCGCTGGGTAGAGCAGGTCGACATGACCAGCACGCTGCCCAAGGAGGGCGAGACCCTGCGCATGGACGTGTTCGAGGAGCTGGCGACTCCGATCGCGCTGAAGATCCGAGAATATTCCGCGCGGCTCGACGGCGAGGCGGCGCATGTGCCGGAAGAAGACACCGTGATGCACCGCACCTTCACCCAGGCGGCGCTGCATCCGCTGCTGCTGCGCTCCCCGTTCGTGTTCCGGACCTACACCAAGCCGCTGGGCTATGCCGGCGACTATGAGATGGTCAACCAGATCCTGTCGGATCCGCGCCAGGGGCCCAGCACCTACTTCCAGATCGTCAATGCGACCTTCCTGCAGTCGTCGGTGGCCGCAGCGCATCGCAACCGCATCGACTTGCTGGTGGATTTTCTGGTGCGCATGGCCGAGCAGGCGCGCGCCGCGGGCAAGCCGTTCCGGCTGCTGAACGTGGGCTGCGGTCCCGCCGTCGAAATCAACCGCTTCATTACCGAATACCCCGAGCCCCACTGGCTCTCGTTCCAGCTGCTCGACTTCAGCCAGGAAACCCTGGATTACGCCCGCGACCGCATCAACGAGAGTTGCCGCAAGGCCAATGCGAGGATCGAGGTGGAGTATGTCCACCACTCGGTGCATGAACTGCTCAAGCGCCGCATCGACCCGGACCCGTCGCTGCGCGAGTTCGACGGCGTCTATTGCGCCGGCCTGTTCGACTACCTGTCCGACCGGGTCTGTGCGCGCCTGCTCAGTTATTTCTCCACGCGCACCCACCCCGAGGGGCGCATCCTGGCTACCAACGTCCACGTCAACAACCCGGAACGGTACAGCATGGAACATATGCTGGAGTGGTACCTGATCTATCGCGACGAGGCTGGCATGGCGTCGCTGCTGCCGTCCAACACGCGCGACAGCCGCACCTATGCCGACCCGACCGGCGTCAACGTGTTCGTGGAAGCGGTAGTGACCGATCCGGCCAAGGCCTGACGCCATGCTGAAACGGACCGCGAGCAGGTATTCCCCGTACGAGGCCGACCTGCGCGAGTTCCGCCTGGTATCGAGCCGGGCGGGCGCGCTGACTGCCATCGTGCTGGTGCTGGCGGGGGTCGGGCTCGACTACGGCATCTATCCCGATCACCAGCTGCAGTTCTTTGTCGTGCGCCTGTTGGTCTCGGCCCTGATTGGCCTGATCCTGCTGCTGCTGGTCAACCAGGCCGGCAGGCACTACGTGCAGCCGCTGACGCTGGCCTGGCTGCTGCTGCCGCAGATGATGATCGCATGGATGATCGCCACCACCGACGGGGCGTCGTCGATCTACTATGCCGGATTGAACCTCGTCATCTTCGCAGTCGGCATCGCCATGCCGATGGGGTTGTGGCAGACCATCGGCTTCGGCGTGGTGACGTACCTGATGTACCTGGCCGCCTGCCTGATCCACCCCGACGGCCTGGCGCAGCGTGCGCACTTCATCGTCAATTCGCTGTTCATCCTGTTTTCGATCGTGGCCAGCGCGGTCTACACCTTCATGAACGAGCGCGGGCATTTCCACCTGATCCGGCTGAAGGAAGAACTGGCGCGCAAGAACGAAGAGCTCGCCGACATCAACCGGCGGCTGGCCGACATCAAGGGCCAGATGCTGCAGCAGGAAAAGATGGCCGCGATCGGCACGCTGGCCGCGGGCCTGCTGCATGAGGTCAACAACCCCGTCAACTTCTGCCTGATGGCAATCGAAGTGGCGATGGAAGAGCCGCAGGCCAAGGCGAGCCCGCCGCTGGAGGAATGCCTGCTCGATGCCAAGCAGGGCATGCAGCGCATCCAGCATATCGTTTCCGACCTGAAGACTTTCGCCTACCGCAAGCCTGGCGCCGAGGTCGAAGGCACGCCGTTCCTGTTCGAAAAGGCGCTGGATTCATCGATCCGCCTGACCGCGCATGAATTGCGCGGCGTCACCCTGACGCGCGAGCTGGTGCCCGACACGCTGGTGCTCGGCGACGAGGCGGCCATCATCGGCGTGCTGATCAACCTGTTCTCGAACGCCGCGCTGGCCATGCGCAAGGCCGGTACGGCGGCACCCGCAATCCACACCACGGCCCGCTGGGACAACCATCGCCTGCACGTAACCGTGCGCGACAACGGCCCCGGCATCCCGCAGGAAAACCTGGCGCGCGTGTTCGAGCCGTTCTTCACCACGCGCGAGGTGGGGCAGGGCCTTGGCCTGGGCCTGTCGATCAGCTACGCGGTGATCGAGCGCCACGGGGGCCAATTGTTTGCCGAAAGCGAGTTCGGCCAGTGGACCGCCTTCAGCTTCGACCTGCCGCGTGCGGAGTAACCAGCCATGAGCGAAGTCCTGCAGGCGCGGCCCGCCATCCTCTACGTCGACGACGAAGACATGGCGCGCAAGTACTTCGCCCGCGCGGTCGGCGCCGACTATGAGGTGCTGCTGGCCGGCAGCGCCGACGAAGCCATGTCGGTGCTGCGCTCCGATCCCGCCCGCGTGGCCATACTGGTGACCGACTTCCGCATGCCCGGGCGCGATGGCGGCGTGCTGCTGCGGCAGGTGGCGCAGGCTTATCCGCACGTGGTGCGCATCCTGGTCACGGCCTATGCCGACAAGGACGTGCTGCTGCAGACCGTCAACAGCGGCGAGATCTTCCAGATCCTGGAAAAGCCGCTGAGCGTGAGCAACCTGCGCGACGTGCTGGCCCGCGCCGCCGAGCGCCATCGCGAACGCACGCTGCGCCAGCACCGGCTGATGGCGATCGACGAGACCCTGGCCTTCCTGGCGCACGAACTCAATACGCCGCTGGCTGCCATCGCCAATTTTGCGCGCGGCATCAGCGGACGCGTGGCGGGCGAGTACAGTGCCCAGCGCCAGAGCGAAATCGGCCAGGCCGCCAGCGCGATGCACGACAACGCCCAGTATTGCCTGGCGGTGCTGTCGTCGTTCCTGCAGTCGGTGCGCGACAGCGCCGGCAACGCGCCCGCCGGGCGCGCCGCCGGCACCGAGGTTCGGGCTGGGGCCCTGGTGTCCGCGCTGCTGGACAGCTATCCCTTCGTGGGCGACCAGCGCAGCTGGGTCGAGGTAGACCTGCAGGGAGACTTTCCCGTGCAGACCCTGCCCAACTGCGTGGCACTGGTGCTGTCGTCGGTGATGAGCAATGCGCTGCGGGCGCTGGCCGATGTCGGTGCGCCGTCGCTGCGCTTTGTGGTGGCTGCGCAGCCGCGTGCCGAGATCCGCATCTGCGACAACGGCCCCGGCATTCCGCCCGAAGTGATGGACCGGCTGCTGGTCGATCCCGTCACCACCCACGCCAGTGCCGGCGGCAGCGGCCTGGGCATGATTTTCTGCAACCGCGTCATGCAGTCCTTTGGCGGCGGGATCCGGATCGAGTCCGCATCCGGCGCCGGCACCACGGTGACGCTGGACTTTCCAAGTTTCAAGAGTCGAACGCACAGGAGTGAGTAATGACCGAACCGAATGCCACCCAGGCACCACCCCCGGCGATTCTGTTCGTCGATGACGAGGCCACGGCAGTTAAATATTTCCAGCGCGCCATCGGCGCGCTGGCACCGGTGGTCACCGGCGGCTCCGTCGAGGAGGGCAAGGCCTTGCTGGACGCCCATGCCGACAGCCTCGCGGTACTGGTGTCGGACCAGCGCATGCCGGGCGAGTATGGCAACGAACTGCTGCGCTACGCGCGCGAACGCTACCCGCACATCGTGCGCATCCTGACCACCGCGTACTCGGAACTCGACCAGACCGTCGAGGCGGTGAACCAGGGGCAGATCCACCGCTATATCAAGAAGCCGTGGGACATCACCGCGCTGCGCATGGAACTCAAGCAGGCGCTGGAACTGGCGGGGCTGCGCAAGGAGCGCGACCAGCTGGTGCGCGAGAAGCTGTCGGTGCTGCAGACCCAGACCGTGGCTTCACGCATTGGCATGGTGCATGCACTGTGCGCCAGCCTGATCGGCCCGGGCCGCTTCCAGCCGGTGGAGACCTACCTCGCCGCGGTGGACCTGGCCGGCGCTGGCAGCGTCGATCCGGACTGGCAGCGCATGGATTACGCCGACCTGGTGCGCGCCGAAGCCGAGCGCAGCGGCAGCTTCGGCCATGCCGTGGGCACGCGCCTGGCGCAACTGCGCGGCAGCCATGCCGGCAAGAGCGCGGCCGATGCCGCGGCGGTGATCGCCGACGCGCTCGGCAGCGAAGTGGTGCGCCGCGACGGCGATGCGGTGGTTTGGACCCAGCCGGCCGCGCTGGCCGAGTTCCTAGCCCAGCCCGTGGGCACGGCGGTATCGATGCATCATGCCGCCTGGCTGGCCAGCCTGCTTTGGCTGGAGGAGGCAGGCGGCGCGCTGAAGTTCGTCCGCGACGGCGACACCATCGTCTGCCGCGCCGCCCCGCGCAGCGAGACCTTCGCCTCCGACCGCCTGGCCGCGTGGATCGAGCGCTTCTCGATGCCGGCCTGAGTTTCCCAGGCCGCTGCCATGAAAAACGGCGCCCCGCGGGGCGCCGTTCTGTTTTCCGGGCGGGCAGGGCTCAGGCCTGCGCGCCGTAGTTGGGGTCGTTGCGGTCGGTCGAGTCGCCTTTCTTCTCGCCCTTGACCAGGTCCTCGCGCTTCACGCCCAGCCACATCGCCAGCGCCGCGGCAACGAACACCGACGAGTAGATGCCGAACAGGATGCCCACCGTCAGCGCCAGCGCGAAGTAATGCAGCGTCGGGCCGCCGAAGAAGAACATCGACAGCACCATCATCTCGGTCGAGCCGTGGGTGATGATGGTCCGCGACATCGTGCTGGTGATGGCGTGGTCGATGACCTCGTGCGTGGTCATCTTGCGGTACTTGCGGAAGGCCTCGCGGATCCGGTCGAAGATCACCACCGATTCGTTCACCGAGTAGCCCAGCACCGCCAGGATCGCCGCCAGCACCGACAGCGAGAACTCCCACTGGAAGAAGGCGAAGAAGCCCAGGATGATGACAATGTCGTGCAGGTTGGCGATGATGCCCGCCACCGCGAACTTCCACTCGAAGCGGAACGACAGGTAGATCACGATACCCGCCACCACGCACAGCAGCGCCAGCAGGCCGTCGGTGGCCAGCTCCTTGCCCACCTGCGGGCCGACGAACTCGACGCGCTGCAGCTTGACGTCAGGCGACGCCGCGGTGAGCGCGCCCATCACCTGCTCGCTCTGCTGGGCGGAGGTGGCGGGCTTGCCGTCCGGGCCCTTCTGCAGCGGCAGGCGGATCATCACGTCGCGCGAGGTGCCGAAGTTCTGCACCTGCACGTCGGTGTAGCCCAGCTTGCCCACCTGGCCGCGGATCTTTTCCAGGTCGGCCGCCTGCTGGTAGCTGACCTCCATCACCGTGCCGCCGGTGAATTCGATCGACAGGTGCAGGCCCTTTTGCCAGAGGAAGAACACGGCGGCGGCAAACGTCAGGAAGGAGATCACGTTGAAGATCAACGCGTGCTTCATGAACGGAATGTCGCGCCGGATGCGGAAGAATTCCATGTTGAATCCTGTTCTGTACTACGTGTTGTGCCGCGGGCCGCTTACTTGGCGACCGGCGTGTCGGTGGTATTGCCGGGCTTCCAGATCTGGCCGATGGCCACGCTCTGCAGCTTCTTCTTGCGGCCGTACCAGAGGTTGACCAGGCCGCGGTTGAAGAACACCGCCGAGAACATCGAGGTCAGGATGCCCAGGCAGTGCACCACGGCAAAGCCGCGCACCGGGCCCGAGCCGAACGCCAGCAGCGCCAGGCCGGCGATCAGCGTGGTCACGTTGGAGTCCAGGATGGTGGCCCAGGCGCGGTCGAAACCGACCGCGATCGCCATCTGCGGCGACGCGCCGGCGCGCAGTTCCTCGCGGATGCGCTCGTTGATCAGCACGTTGGCGTCGATGGCCATGCCCAGCACCAGCGCGATGGCGGCGATGCCCGGCAGCGTCAGCGTGGCCTGCAGCATCGACAGCACCGCGATCAGCAGCAGCAGGTTCACGCCCAGCGCGACCACCGAGAACACCCCGAACAGCATGTAGTACAGGATCATGAACACGCCGATGGCGGCAAAGCCATAGGCCACCGAATCAAAGCCCTTCTCGATGTTGTCGGCGCCCAGCGACGGGCCGATGGTGCGCTCTTCGATGATCTCCATCGGCGCGGCCAGCGAGCCGGCGCGCAGCAGCAGGGCCAGGTCGTTGGCGGCCTCGGTGGAGTAGGAGCCGGTGATCTGGAAGCTCGAGCCCAGTTCGGACTGGATCGTCGCCACCGTCAGCACTTCGCCCTTGCCCTTCTCGAACAGCACGATCGCCATCGGCTTCTTCAGGTTCTCGCGCGAGACATCGCGCAGCACGCGGCCGCCCTGGGCGTCGAGCTTGATGTTGACCGAAGGCTGCTGGTTCTGGTCGAAGCCGGCCGAGGCGCTCTCGATGCGGTCGCCGGTGAAGATCACCTGCTTCTTCAGCACCACCGGGGCGCCGTTGCCTTGCGTGAACAGCTCGCTGCCGAACGGGATCGGGTCGCCCGGGCGCGGGCTGCGCGGCGCGTCGTTGTCGACCAGGCGCGCTTCCAGCGTGGCGGTGCGGCCGATGATGTCCTTGGCCTTGGCGGTGTCCTGCACGCCCGGCAGCTGCACCACGATGCGGTCGGCGCCTTGCTGCTGGATCACCGGCTCGGCCACGCCGAGCTCGTTGACGCGGTTGTGCAGGGTGGTGATGTTCTGCTTGACCGCGGCGTCCTGCACGGCGCGGCGCGCGGCCTCGGTGAAGGTGCCGACGAGGTTGTTGCCGTCCAGGGCGAAAGCCACTTCGCGCAGGCTGTCGGCCAGCAGCGCGCGGGCGCGGCCGGCTTCGTCGGCGTTGTTGAAGCGCACCGTCAGGCGCTCGCCGTCGCGGTCGATGCCGCCGTGGCGGATGTTCTTGTCGCGCAGCAGCGTGCGCGCGTCGCCGGCCAGGCTGTCGAGCTTCTTGTCGACCGCGCCCTTCATGTCGACCTGCAGCAGGAAGTGCACGCCGCCGCGCAGGTCCAGGCCCAGGTACATCGGCAGCGCGTGCAGCGAGGTCAGCCAGCGCGGCGAGCCCGACAGCAGGTTCAGCGCCACCACGTAGGCGGGATCGGCCGCGTCCGGGTTGAGCGCGCGCGACAGCACGTCCTTGGCCTTGAGCTGCTCGTCGGTGGTGCGGAAGCGCGCCTTGACCGAGCCCGACTGGCCGGAAATATCGAAGAAGATGCCGTCGGGCTGCAGCTGGTTCTGCGCCAGGATCTCTTCAACCTGCTTCTGCATCGACAGGTCGACCTTGACCGTGGCCTTGCCCGAGGACACCTGCACGGCAGGCGCCTCGCCGAAGAAGTTCGGCAAGGTGTAGATGATGCCGATGGCCAGGGCCACCAGGATCACGAGGTATTTCCAAAGCGGATAACGATTCATCTCGGGCCAGTCATTCAGCGGTTGGCGGGGCCGGCGCAGGCGTGGCACGCCACGTCGGCGGGGCCGAACCGGTTTGGCAAACAGCCGCCTGGCAGCCGCGGATGGAAGCCGGTGGGGCTTCGTCGGGCTGGATCAGGCGGCTGCCGGGGCATGCGCGAACGGGCATGCCGGAAAAGACAAAGGCGGGAGTCGCGCGCGCGATCCGGGGGATCAGAGCGCCTTCAGCGAGCCCTTGGGCAGCACCGTGGTCACGGCATTCTTCTGCACCGTGATCTCGGTGCCTTCGGCGATTTCCAGGCTGACGTACTGGTCGGTGACCTTGGTCACGCGGCCCAGGATGCCGCCGGCGGTGACGACTTCGTCGTTCTTGGCCAGCGCTTCGAGCATTGCCTTGGCTTCCTTCTGGCGCTTCATCTGCGGGCGGATCATGATGAACCACAGCACACCAAACATCAGGATGATGGGCAGGAAGCTCATCAGGCCGCCAGCCGCGCCGCCGGCACTGGCGGTCTGGGCAAATGCGTTAGAAATCAGCACGTTGGTTCTCCGTCACAAAGTCAGTCAATTAATCGAACATTCTATCATTCGCGCCCAGCCGTCCCTCGCATTCTAGGGCGGAATACGGGTTTGTTCGGGTGCGTTCGGGGCAACTTGCGGCGGACGCCGCGCCTTGACCGGCTATTCGACCGCCGGCGGCGCGAAAGTTCGCGCCGCCCGGGGTTGTCACTGCGTGCCGCGGGCGCGGTCGGCGGCGAACTGGCGGCGGAAGTCGGCAAAGCGGTGCTGCTCGATCGCCTCGCGCACTTCGCGCATCAGTTGCAGGTAGTAGTGCAGGTTGTGGATGGTGTTCAGGCGCGCGCCCAGGATTTCGCCGACGCGGTGCAGGTGGTGCAGGTAGGCGCGCGAGAAATTGCGGCAGGTGTAGCAGGCGCAGCTCTCGTCGAGCGGGCGCGGGTCGTTGCGGTGCGCGGCGTTCTTGATCTTGACGTCGCCGTAGCGGGTGAAGAGCCAGCCGTTGCGCGCGTTGCGGGTCGGCATGACGCAGTCGAACATGTCCACGCCCGCGGCGACGCCCGCGACCAGGTCTTCGGGCGTGCCCACGCCCATCAGGTAGTGCGGCTTGTTGGCCGGCAGCCGCGGCGCGACGTGTTCCAGCACGCGCATCATGTCTTCCTTGGGCTCGCCCACCGACAGCCCGCCGATGGCAAAGCCGTGGAAGTCCAGCTCCGACAGCCCCGCCAGCGACTCGTCGCGCAGGTCCTCATACATGCCGCCCTGGACGATGCCGAACAGCGCGTTCGGGTTGGCGAGGCGCTCGAACTCGTCGCGCGAGCGCTTGGCCCAGCGCAGGCTCATGCGCATCGACTTGGCGGCCTCGTCGTGCGTGGCGGGGCGGCCGTCGATCTCGTACGGCGTGCATTCGTCGAACTGCATGACGATGTCCGAGTTCAGCGTGCGCTGGATCTGCATCGAGATCTCGGGCGACAGGAAGAGCTTGTCGCCATTGACCGGAGAGGCAAAGGTGACGCCATCTTCGGTGATCTTGCGCAGATCACCTAGCGAAAACACCTGGAAGCCGCCGGAATCGGTCAGGATCGGCTTGTCCCAGCCGATAAACTTGTGCAGGCCCTGGTGAGCATTTACCACCTCCAGCCCCGGGCGCAGCCACAGGTGGAAGGTATTGCCCAGGATGATCTGCGCGCCGATCTCGTTCAGTTCCAGCGGCGACATCGCCTTGACCGAGCCATAGGTGCCCACCGGCATGAAGATCGGCGTTTCCACCACGCCGTGGTTCAGCGTGACGCGGCCGCGGCGGGCGTTGCCGTCGGTGGTGATGAGTTCGAAGTTGAGCATGGCGAATAGTCTGAAATCAGGCCGCGGCGGCGGCGTCGGGCTGCCGGGTCAGCAGCATGGCGTCTCCGTAGCTGAAGAATCGGTAGCGCTGCTCAACCGCATGGCGGTAGGCGGCGCGGATCGCTTGCACCCCGGCCAGCGCCGACACCAGCATCAGCAGCGTCGACTTGGGCAGGTGGAAGTTGGTGATCAGCGCATCGACCAGGCGGAAGCGGTAGCCGGGCGTGATGAAGATATCGGTGTCGCCGCTGCCGGCGGCGAGCGTGCCGTCGGGTCGCGCGGCCGATTCCAGCGCGCGCAGCGAGGTGGTGCCGACCGCGATCACGCGGCCGCCGCGCGCGCGGGTGTCGCGCACGGCCTGGGCCAGTTCTTCCGAAATCGCGTACCACTCCGAATGCATCTTGTGCTCGGCCAGGTTCTCGGTGCGCACCGGCTGGAAGGTGCCGGCGCCCACATGCAGCGTCAGGAAGGCGCGGCGCACGCCGGCGGCGTCGAGCCGGGCGAACAGCGCGTCGTCGAAATGCAGGCCCGCGGTGGGCGCGGCGACCGCGCCGGGGCTGCGTGCGTAGACGGTCTGGTAGCGGGTCTCGTCGTAGGCGTCGGGGTCGTGCGTGATATACGGCGGCAGCGGCAGGCGGCCGTAGCGCTCGATCAGGTCCAGCGCCGGCTCGGGGAAGCGCAGCGTGAAGAACTGGTCCACGCGCGGGCCCACGGTCACGGCGAAGGCGCCGTCGGCCAGGTGCAGGGCGCTGCCTTCGGCCGGGGTCTTGGACGCGCGCACCTGGGCCAGCACGGTATGCGTGTCGAGCACGCGCTCCACCAGCACCTCGATCTTGCCGCCGCTGGGCTTGTGGCCGAAGAAGCGGGCCTTGATCACGCGGGTGTCGTTGAACACCAGCAGGTCGTCCGGCCCCAGGTAGTCGACGATGTCGCTGAAGGCGCGGTCGGCCATGCGCACCGCGTCGGCGGTGTCGCCGGCGGCCAGCCGCTCCACCACCAGCAGCCGGCTGGCGCTGCGGTCGGGCAGCGCGCTCTGGGCGATCAGTTCGGGCGGTAGCGGAAAATCGAAATCGGAAAGCGTCAACATCGTGGGAAGGGGCGGGCTGCGCGGTCTGCAGGCTGTGGCGGAGGCGGCGCCGGGCACGGCGCGTCACTCCGCTGCCCGGGTTGGCAGCCGGCATGGGTACAATCGGCGAATCCGATATTGTAAGGCCACGCGCGCGCTTGCCGCCGGGCCGGGCGTGATACCGGCCATTCGCCGGCGCCGCGCCAGCCAGTCCAGAAGCCCGCAGCGACTGCTGCCAATTTTTTTGCCGATGCCCGGAACCGCCGCCGAACCGATCCAGGACCCTGCCGACGCCCATGACGCCAACGATGCGGCGGCGTCCGCGCGCGGCAAGGCCGGCGGGGGCAAGGGCAAGGCCGCGGGCTCGGGCGCGTCCTCGGCCGCCGCGCGGCTGGCCAAGCTCGGCCTGCGCCGCCCGGTCGACCTGGTGCTGCACCTGCCGATGCGCTACGAGGACGAGACCACCGTGGTGCCGATCGCCGAGGCCATTCACCGCGCCGGGCTCGGGCTGCCGGCGCAGGTGGAAGGCGAGGTCATCTCCAACGAAGTCACGTTCCGGCCGCGCCGCCAGCTGGTGGTGAAGCTTGCCGACGACAGCGGCGAGCTGACGCTGCGCTTCCTGAACTTCTACGGCAGCCAGACCAGGCAGATGGCCGAAGGCGTGCGCCTGCGCGTGCGCGGCGAGGTGCGCGGCGGCTTCTTCGGCGCCGAGATGGTGCACCCGACGGTGCGCCCGGTGCTGGCCGGCGAGGCGCTGCCCGACCGCCTGACGCCGGTGTACCCGTCCACCGCCGGCATCCCGCAGGCCTACCTGCGCAAGGCCATCGGCGGCGCGCTGACGCGCACCCCGTTGCCCGAGACGCTGCCGCAAGCGGTGCTGCAGGGGCCGCTGGCGCGCCTGCAGCTGCGCCCGCTGGCCGACTGCCTGCGGCTGCTGCACGCGCCGCCGCCGCAGGAAAGCGAGGCCGCGCTGGCGGACCGCTCGCACCCGGCGTGGCAGCGCGTCAAGTTCGACGAGCTGCTGGCGCAGCAGATCTCGCTGCGGCGCGCGCACGCGGCGCGCCGCGACAAGACCGCGCCGACCATGCCGCGCCGCGAGGGCGGGCTGCTGACGCGCTTCCTGGCCGCGTTGCCGTTCCGGCTGACCGGCGCGCAGCAGCGCGTGGTCGCGGAAATCGCCGCCGACATGAGCCTGCCGCACCCGATGCACCGGCTGCTGCAGGGCGACGTGGGCAGCGGCAAGACCATCGTCGCCGCGCTGGCCGCCTGCCAGGCCATCGATGCCGGCTACCAGGCCGCGCTGATGGCGCCGACCGAGATCCTGGCCGAGCAGCACTTCCGCAAGCTGTCGGCGTGGCTGGAGCCGCTGGGCGTGCCGGTTGCGTGGCTGGCCGGCAGCCAGAAAGCACGCGACAAGCGCGCCGCCGTCGCGCGCGTGGAATCGGGCGAGGCGCAACTGGTGATCGGCACCCATGCGCTGATCCAGGACACCGTGCGTTTCGCCAGGCTGGGGCTGTCGGTGGTCGACGAGCAGCACCGCTTCGGCGTGGCGCAGCGGCTGGCGCTGCGCGGCAAGGCCGGTGCGGCCGAGGCTGCTGCGGCAACGACGGCGGCCGAAGCCGTCCCCCACCAGCTGATGATGTCGGCCACGCCGATCCCGCGCACGCTGGCGATGACGTACTACGCCGACCTCGACGTCTCGGTGATCGACGAGCTGCCGCCGGGTCGCACGCCCATCGTCACGCGCCTGGTCAACGACGAGCGACGTGACGAAGTGATCGGGCGCATCCACCATGCCGCCGCCGAAGGCCGCCAGGTCTACTGGGTGTGCCCGCTGATCGAGGAAAGCGAGGCGCTGCAGCTGCAGACCGCGGTCGAAACCTATGAAACCCTGGTGGCCGCGCTGCCTGACCTGCGCGTGGGCCTGGTGCACGGGCGCCTGCCGCCGGCGGAGAAGGCCGCGGTGATGGACGACTTCAGCGCCAACCGGCTGCAGGTGCTGGTGGCCACCACCGTGATCGAAGTGGGCGTGGACGTGCCCAATGCCTCGCTGATGGTGATCGAGCACGCCGAACGCTTCGGCCTGGCGCAGCTGCACCAGTTGCGCGGCCGGGTCGGGCGCGGCAGCGCCGAATCGGTCTGCCTGCTGATGTACCAGGCGCCGCTGTCGCCCACCGCGCGCGAGCGCCTGGCGACCATGCGCGAGACCACCGACGGCTTCGAGATCGCGCGGCGCGACCTGGAGATCCGCGGCCCGGGCGAATTCCTGGGCGCGCGCCAGTCCGGCGAGGCGATGTTGCGCTTTGCCGACCTGCAGACCGATGCCTGGCTGGTGGAATACGCCCAGGCGGCCGCCGAGCTGATGCTTGAGCACTACCCGGAGGCGGTGGAAGCGCACCTGTCGCGCTGGCTGGGCGGGCGCGAGCATTACCTGAAGGCTTGAACGAAGGGCTGTCAGCCGGGGTTTGTGCCGGAGCCGGCGCATACCGGCTCGCGTGGCGTGGGCACTCTGACAGATCCGGCAATCGAAGGTAAAATCTATCGCCTACCCGGAATTGATAAGTCATGACGCTCACCGAACTCAAGTACATCGTCGCCGTGGCGCGCGAGCGCCATTTCGGCCGGGCCGCCGAAGCCTGCTTTGTGTCGCAGCCGACGCTGTCGGTCGCCATCAAGAAGCTGGAAGACGAGCTCAACGTGCAGATCTTCGAACGCGGCACCTCCGAGGTGTCGGTGACGTCGGTCGGCGAGCAGATCGTGGCGCAGGCCCAGCGTGTGCTGGAGCAGACCATGGCGATCCGCGAGATCGCCAAGCAGGGCAAGGACCCGCTGGCCGGGCCGCTGCGCGTGGGCGTGATCTACACCATCGGGCCGTACCTGCTGCCGTCGCTGGTCAAGCAGATGATCGACACCGTGCCGCAGATGCCGCTGATGCTGCAGGAGAACTACACCCACAAGCTGATCGAGCTGCTCAAGCAGGGCGAGATCGATTGCGCGGTGATGGCCGAGCCGTTCCCCGATTCCGGCCTGACGGTGCGCCCGCTCTATGACGAACCCTTTGTCGTGGCGGTGCCGCGCGGCCACCAGCTGGCGCAAGCGCACGCGGTCGATCCCGAGGAACTGAAGCAGCAGACCATGCTGCTGCTGGGCAGCGGCCATTGCTTCCGCGACCACGTGCTGGGCGTGTGCCCGGAGCTGTCGCGCTTCTCGCAGGCGGCCGACGGCATCCAGAAGACCTTCGAGGGCTCGTCGCTCGAAACCATCCGCCATATGGTGGCCAGCGGCGTCGGCATTACCGTGCTGCCGCGCACCTCGGTGCCCGACCTGAAAGCCAAGGGCGACATGCTGTCGTACGTGCCCTTTGCCGATCCGGTGCCCGACCGGCGCGTGGTGCTGGCCTGGCGCAAGAGCTTCACGCGCCTGCCGGCGATGGAAGCGCTGGCCAACGCCGTGGCCGCCTGCGACCTGCCCGGCGTGCGCAAGCTCGACGCCAAGGAACTCGCCGAAGCCGCCTGAGCGTCGCGCCGAAGGACGGGTTCATGCAACGGCCGCAGCGGAGATTCCGCTGCGGCCGTTGTCATTTCCGCCGTCGCGCCGGACATTTCCCGCCTGTCCTGGTGCAGTCACGCGCTGCTGGCATAAGTTGCAGGATTCCCGGATAGATTTGACCTAATACATAGGTATAAATAATTAAATTCTCATCTTGATAGATCGTTTGTAGACTGGCTCCTGTCGATGCGGATGGCGTCGACGCAAGACAGGAACCGATGATGAGCACCAGCGCCCAGTCACTGACAACGACACCAATCCAGCCCCCGCTTTCCCTCCGCATGGGGCGCTGCCTGCTCGATTGCCTTGCCTGCTATGCCGCCGCGCTCTGACGCGGCGGCCCCTTTCAGCCCACCCAAGAGGACAAGATGAGCAAGAAGGACACCCTTACCACTGCCGCCGGCGCGCCCGTCGCCGACAACCAGAACTCGCAGACCGCCGGCCCGCGCGGCCCGATGCTGCTGCAGGACGTCTGGTTCCTCGAAAAGCTGGCCCACTTCGACCGTGAAGTCATTCCCGAGCGGCGCGTGCATGCCAAGGGCTCCGGCGCCTACGGCACGCTGCGCATCACGCACGACATCACCCAATACACCAAGGCCTCGGTGTTTGCCGAGATCGGCAAGGAAACGCCGCTGTTCATCCGCTTTTCCACCGTCGCCGGCGAGCGCGGCGCCGCCGACGCCGAGCGCGACGTGCGCGGCTTCTCGATCAAGTTCTACACCGACGAAGGCAACTGGGACCTGGTCGGCAACAACACGCCGGTGTTCTTCGTGCGCGACCCGCTCAAGTTCCCCGACTTCATCCACACGCAGAAGCGCAACCCGCGCACCAACCTGCGCGACCCGATCGCGGTGTGGGACTTCTGGTCGCGCCATCCCGAATCGCTGCACCAGGTCACCATCCTGATGAGCGACCGCGGCCTGCCGCAGAACTACCGCCAGATGCATGGCTTCGGCTCGCACACGTACTCGTTCATCAACGCCAATAACGAGCGCTTCTACGTCAAGTTCCACTTCAAGTCGCAGCAGGGCGTCGAGAACTGGACCAACGAGGAAGCGGCCAAGGTGGTGGCCAACGACCGCGAGAGCGCCCAGCGCGACCTGTTCGACAATATCGAGCGCGGCAACTTCCCGCGCTGGAACCTGCGCGTGCAGGTCATGCCCGAAGCCGAGGCGGCCAGGTACCACATCAACCCGTTCGACCTGACCAAGGTCTGGCCGCACAAGGACTACCCGCTGATCGACGTGGGCGTGGTCGAGCTCAACCGCAACCCGGACAACTACTTTGCCGAGGTCGAGCAGGTGGCGATGAACCCGGCCAACATCGTGCCCGGCATCGGCTTCTCTCCCGACAAGATGCTGCAGGGACGGCTGTTCTCGTATGGCGACACGCAGCGCTACCGGCTGGGCATCAACCACGCCCAGATCCCGGTCAATGCGCCGCAATGCCCGTTCCACAACAGCTTCCACCGCGACGGCGCGATGCGCGTCGATGGCAACCAGGGCGGCAAGCTCAACTACGAGCCCAACCGCGAAGGCGCCTACGCCGCCAGCGAGCGCATGATCGAGCCGCCGCTGGCACTGGACGGCGCCGCCGACCGCTGGGACCATCGCGTCGACACCGACTACTACAGCCAGCCCGGCGCGCTGTTCCGCCTGTTCGACGAAGGCCAGCGCCAGCGCCTGTTCGCCAATATCGCCGCGGCGATGCAGGGCGTGCCGGAGGCCATCGTGCGGGTCCAGCTGGAACACTTCAGCAAGGCCGACCCCGCCTACGGCGAGGGCGTGAAGCGGGCGCTCAACCTGCAATAAGCGCCCCCAGGGCAACGGCCACCCGGCGCGGGGTTTGGCCGGGACCGTTGCCCAGTGCAATAATGCGGGGGTACCGCGCCGCCCGGCCCCTGAATCGCCACGATTCGGCAAGCCCGGCGGCGCGCCTCGTGGCTATCCCTGAACGGAGCGTATCTACCATGGCAAAGAAGAACGAGATGAGCGTGAATATCGGTATTTCCGACAAGGACCGCAAGAAGATCGCGGAAGGGCTGTCCAAGCTGCTGGCGGACACCTATACCCTCTACCTCAAGACCCACAACTTCCACTGGAACGTGACGGGTCCCATGTTCAATACGCTGCATCTGATGTTCGAGACCCAGTACACCGAACTGGCGCTGGCCGTGGACTCGATCGCCGAGCGCATCCGCGCGCTGGGCTACCCGGCGCCGGGCACCTACAAGGAGTACGCGCGCCTGTCGTCGATCGCCGAGGAAGAGGGCGTGCCCGAGGCCACCGAGATGATCCGCAAGCTGGTCGAAGGCCAGGAAGCCGTGGTGCGCACCGCGCGCTCGATCTTCCCGGTGATCGACGCCGCCGGCGACGAGCCCTCGGCCGACCTGCTGACGCAGCGCATGCAGACGCATGAAAAGACCGCGTGGATGCTGCGCTCGATGCTGGCCTGAGGCCGGCCCGCTCTCCTGGCTGCCGTGCCCGCGGCAGCCGGCACCGCGCGTCGCAGCCGTCCGGGCTGCGGCGCGTTTTCATTGAATCGCCCGCCCCGGATCCACGCCGTGCAGACCCTCTCGCCGTTGCCCCCCACCCCCATGCTTGAACGCCTTGCCCTCTACGCGCGCCTGGTGCGCATCGACAAGCCCATCGGCACGCTGCTGCTGCTGTGGCCGACGCTGTGGGCCATGTGGATGGCCGCCGACGGTCCGCCGCGCTGGGGCCTGTTCTGGATCTTCGTTGCCGGCACCTTCCTGATGCGCTCGGCCGGATGCGCCATCAACGACTGGGCCGACCGCGACTTCGACAAGCACGTCAAGCGCACCCGCGAGCGGCCGCTGACCGCCGGCAAGATCGCCGCATGGGAAGCGCTGGCGGTAGCCGCGGTGCTGGCGCTGGTGGCGTTCACGCTGGTGCTGCCGCTGAATGCGCTGACCAAATGGCTGGCGGTGGTGGCCGCGGTAGTGGCGGGCACGTACCCGTTCTTCAAGCGCTTCTTTGCGATCCCGCAGGCGTATCTCGGCATTGCCTTCGGCTTCGGCATCCCGATGGCGTTCGCCGCGATCCAGGACCAGGTGCCGCCGGTGGCGTGGCTGATGCTGCTGGCCAATGTGTTCTGGGCGGTGGCGTATGACACCGCCTATGCCATGGTGGATCGCGACGACGACCTGCTGATCGGGATGAAGACCTCGGCCATCACCTTCGGCCGCTTCGACGTGGCGGCGATCATGCTGTGCTATGCCGCGTTCTTTGCGCTGATGGCGTGGGCGGGCGTGCTGCTCGGGCTGGGATGGCCGTACTGGGTGGGGCTGGTTGCCGCGATCGGCTGTGCCGGCTATCACTACACGCTGATCCGCGATCGGGACCGGATGCGGTGCTTTGCGGCGTTCCGGCACAACAACTGGCTGGGGGCTTGCGTGTTTGCGGGGACGGCGCTGGCGTATGCGGTGCGGTGATTTACGCGATTGCCAACGGTCCGCTGCCGGTTTGCTCCCCTCTCCCGCTTGCGGGAGAGGGGCAGGGGGTGAGGGCAGGCGCTGGCATACCGACGGCCTGACTTCGTTGAAGCTCCGGCCCTCACCCCCACCCCTCTCCCACTGCGCGGGAGAGGGGAGCGTCCGCGAGGGGCGGCAGCCAGTTCAGGACGACTGTCGTCTGGCCGCGCCTCAATCCTTCCCGAACTCCGCCCCCATCTCCCTGCCGCGCGCCGCTGCCGCGTGCATCGCGCGCACGAAGGCATCGGCGATGCCGGAAGCCTCCATCGACGTCAGCGCCGCATAGGTGGTGCCGCCCTTCGACGTCACGCGCTCGCGCAGCGTTGCCACCGGTTCGGGCGATTGCCCCGCCAGCGTGGCCGCGCCGCGGAAGGTTTCCACCGCGAGCTCGCGTCCCTGTTCGGCGCTCAGCCCCAGCTCGGTGGCGGCGCGCTGCATCGCCTCGATGAAATAGAACACATAGGCCGGACCGCTGCCGGAAATGGCGGTGACGGCGTCGATCTGGTCATCGCCATCGACCCACACGCACTTGCCGACGGCCTCGGCCACGGCGCTGGCAATGGCCCGGTCTTCGGCCGACAGCCCGGCCGGTGCGGCCAGCCCCGTCATGCCCATGCCCGACAGCGCCGGCGTGTTCGGCATCGCGCGCACCACGCGGCTGCGCCCGCCGAGCCAGCGCTGCATGTCCTGCAGCCGGATGCCGGCGGCCACGCTGATCACCAGGTTGCCGTGGCCGCCGGCCGGCAGGTGCGGCAGCAGCTGCGCCGCGGCGTCGCGGAACTGCTGCGGCTTGACCGCCAGCACCAGCACGTCGCTGGCGCCGAAGGCGGCGTCCGGTGCTGCCATGGCATGCACGCCGAGGTCGCGCGCCAGGCGCTGCTGCGCTTCGGGGAACGGGTCGACCACGCGGATCGCGCCGGCGGGAACGCCGCGCGCGATCAGGCCGCCGATCAGTGCGGAAGCCATGTTGCCGCCGCCGAGAAAGCCGAAGGTAAGGGTGTCGAGCATGAAAATATCCGGGGTCAGAAATCGTGGGGCTGGCGCGCGCTCAGCCGCGCGCGCCGAAGATGGCGGTGCCGATCCGCACCAGCGTGGCGCCCTCGGCGATGGCGGCTTCCATGTCGCCCGACATGCCCATCGACAGCGTGTCGAGCGCCAGGCCGTCGGCGCGCAGCGCCTGCAGCATGGCGCGCAGGGCGGCGAACGGGCGGCGTTGCGCGGCGGGGTCTTGCTCGGGCTCGGGAATCGCCATCAGCCCGCGCAGTTGCAGGCGGGGCAGGGCGGCGACGGCATGCGCCAGCGCCGGAACCTCTGCCGGGGCGACGCCGCTCTTGCTGGCTTCGCCGCTGATATTGACCTGGATGCAGACCTGCAGCGCCGCCATGCCGGCCGGGCGCTGTGCCGACAGCCGCTCGGCGATCCTGAGGCGGTCGATGGTGTGGACCCAGTCGAAATGCTCCGCCACCGGCCGGGTCTTGTTGCTTTGCAGCGGGCCGATGAAATGCCATTGCAGGCGGCCGCGCAGGTCGGCCAGTGCGGCGATCTTGTCGATGCCTTCCTGCACGTAGTTCTCGCCGAAAGCGAGTTGGCCGGCGGCGTATGCGGCCCTTATGCGGTCGGGGGAAACGGTCTTGGAAACGGCCAGCAGGGCGATGTCCGCGGGCTGCCTGCCGGCCTGTTGTGCTGCCGCCGCAATGCCCTGGCGCACGGCTTGCAAGTTGGCGGCAATCACAGACATAATCCGGCGAACATATATATAAGGTACGTCAAGTACCGATAACAAAACAGGGTGGGGTCATTATAGATGGACATCGCGCAGCTATTGGCTTTCGCCGTCAAGAACAAGGCGTCCGATCTTCATCTGTCCGCGGACATGCCGCCGATGGTGCGGATCCACGGCGACATGCGCCGCATCAACGTCGCCTCGATGACGCACAAGGATGTCCACGCCATGGTGTACGACATCATGAGCGACACCCAGCGCAAGGCCTACGAGGAACGCCTCGAGATCGATTTCTCGTTCGAGATCGCCGGCCTGTCGCGCTTCCGCGTCAATGCCTATAACACCCAGCGCGGCGCCGCCGCGGTGTTCCGTACCATTCCCTCCAAGGTGCTGACGCTCGAAGAGCTGCGCGCGCCCGCGGTGTTTGCCGACCTGTGCATGAAGCCGCGCGGGCTGGTGCTGGTGACGGGGCCGACCGGCTCGGGCAAGTCGACCACGCTGGCGGCGATGGTCGACCATCGCAATGAAAACGACATGGGCCACATCCTCACGGTGGAGGACCCGATCGAATTCGTGCACAGCTCCAAGAAGAGCCTGATCAACCAGCGCGAGCTGGGGCCGCATACGCATTCGTTCGCCAACGCGCTGCGCTCGGCGCTGCGCGAAGACCCCGACGTGATCCTGGTGGGCGAGTTGCGCGACCTCGAAACCATCCGCCTGGCGCTGACCGCGGCCGAGACCGGCCACCTGGTCTTCGGCACGCTGCACACCAGTTCCGCGGCCAAGACCATCGACCGCGTGGTCGACGTGTTCCCGCCCGAAGAGAAAGACATGGTGCGCACCATGCTGTCGGAATCGCTCGAAGCCGTGATCTCGCAGACGCTGCTGAAGACCCGCGACGGCAACGGCCGCACCGCCGCGCACGAGATCATGATCGCCACGCCGGCGATCCGCCACCTGATCCGCGAGAACAAGATCGCGCAGATGTACTCGATGATGCAGACCAGCAGCGGGCTGGGCATGCAGACGCTGGACCAGTGCCTGTCGGACCTGATCAAGCGCAGCGTCATCAGCTACAACGACGCGCGCGCCATTGCCAAGAATCCGGACGCGTTCATGGGCTGAGGCCCTCCCTTTGCTTTTCCTTAAGCAGGACACCGCCATGCTCGACCGCGAATCCGCCGCCAAGTACATCAACGACCTGCTCGAGCTGATGGTCAGCAACCGCGGCTCGGACCTGTTCATCACTTCGGATTTCCCGCCGGCGATCAAGGTCGACGGCAAGATCACGCCGGTATCGCAGCAGCCGCTGAACCCGACCCAGGCGCTGGGCCTGGTGCGCTCGGTGATGAACGAGCGCCAGGTGCAGGACTTCGACACCAGCCGTGAATGCAACTTTGCCATCAGCGCGCCCAAGGCCGGGCGCTTCCGCGTGTCGGCGTTTATCCAGCAGGGCAAGGCCGGCATGGTGGTGCGCACCATCAACACCCGCATCCCGTCGGTGGCCGACCTGGACCTGCCGCAGACGCTGCATGACGTGGTGATGGCCAAGCGCGGGCTGGTGATCGTGACCGGCGCCACCGGCTCGGGCAAGTCGACCACGCTGGCGGCGATGCTGGACCACCGCAACGCGCATTCGTACGGCCATATCATCACCATCGAGGACCCGATCGAATACGTGCATGCGCACCAGAACTGCATCGTCACGCAGCGCGAGGTCGGCATCGATACCGAATCCTGGCACGTGGCGCTGAAGAACACGCTGCGCCAGGCGCCCGACGTGATCCTGATCGGCGAGATCCGCGACCGCGAGACCATGGAGTACGCGATGCAGTACGCCGAGACCGGCCACCTGTGCCTGGCCACGCTGCACGCCAACAACGCCAACCAGGCGATCGACCGCGTGGTCAACTTCTTCCCCGAGGAAAAGCGCCAGCAGCTGCTGATCGACCTGTCGCTGAACCTGAAGGCGATGATCTCGCAGCGCCTGCTGCCGCGCGCGGGCCGCAAGGGCCGGGTGCCGGCGGTCGAGATCATGATCGGCACGCCGCTGGTGGCCGACCTGATCTTCAGGGGCGAGATCCACGAGCTCAAGGAAGTCATCAAGAAGTCGCGCGAGCAGGGCATGATCTCGTTCGACCAGGCGCTGTTCGACCTGTACGAGGAGGGCAAGATCACCTACGAGGATGCGCTGCGCAACGCCGACTCGCTCAACGACCTGCGCCTGATGATCAAGCTGCACAGCACCCACGCCAAGGACGCTGACCTGGGCGCCGGCACCGAGCATCTCAATGTCATCTGAGGGCTGCGCGGCGATGCGCATGGCGGTATGCTTGGCTATCTACAGGAGCCTGCCATGAGCAATGTCTACCAGTTCGAAGCCAGCTCGCTCGCCGGCCAGCCGGTGCCGCTGTCGCAGTTCCAGGGCAAGGTGATGCTGATCGTCAATACCGCCAGCGAATGCGGCTTCACCCCGCAGTACGAAGGGCTGCAGAAGCTCTATGACGAGTACCACGGGCGCGGCCTGGAGGTGCTGGGCTTCCCGTGCAACCAGTTCGGCAAGCAGGAGCCGGGCGACGCGCAGCAGATCGGGCAGTTCTGCGAAACGCGCTTCGCGGTGCGCTTCCCGATGTTCGCCAAGATCGATGTCAACGGCCCCGCCGCCCATCCGCTGTACCAGTGGCTGACCCGGGAAAAGCGTGGCGTGCTCGGTACCCAGGGCATCAAGTGGAACTTCACCAAGTTCCTGCTGCGCCGCGACGGCACCGTGTTCAAGCGCTATGCGCCGACCGCCAAGCCGGAAGAGCTGCGCGCGGATATCGAGATGCTGCTGTCCGATCCGGCCGCCTGAGCGGGACTAGGTGCCGCTGGCGCGCACCGCGCGCAAAAAGCCGTTGAGCGAGCGCTCGGGCGTTTCATGGAAATGGTCGTCCAGCATGCGGATGGCGCGGCAGCGGTCCAGCCGGAAGCTGCGGTAGTCCTCGCGCGTGGTGCACCACGCCGCCAGCAGCCAGGCATTGCCCCAGAAGAACAGCCCCAGCGGCATCACCACGCGTTCGGTGATGCGCTGCTGCGCGTCGCAGTAGTCGAGCAGCAGCAATTTCTGCTCGCCCAGCGCGCCATGCACCACGTCGAAGGCCTCGCGCACGTGCGCCTGGTTGACGTACTCGGGCGCGAACACGCGGCTTTGTTGCGCCGCCAGCCGGCGCGGCGGCGGCAGCGCGGCCATCAGCTTTTCCAGCGCGGGATCGGCCGCGGCGGCCAGCGCGCCGCCGCCCCAGGCCTTCAGCAGCCGCAGGCCGGCGACCAGCGCTTCGACTTCCATGGCGGTGAACATCAGCGGCGGGACATCGAAGTCGGCGCGCAGCCGGTAGCCGATGCCGGCCTCGCCCTCGACCGGCACGCCCGACAGCGACAGCGCCTGGATATCACGGTAGACGGTGCGTTCCGAGACCCCGAGCCGCTGCGCCAGCAGCGCCGCCGTGGTCAGGCGGCGGCCGCGCAGCACCTGCACGATCTGGAACAGGCGGTCGGCGCGGCGGCTCATCGGTCAGCGTTGGCCATCGGGGTCATCCGGCCACCGGCTCGTGCAGGCCGATGCGGTTGCCCTCGCTGTCGGTGATATGCGCGATGCGGCCGATCTCGCCCGGCAGGCGCAGCGGCCCGAACACGGTCTTGCCGCCGGCGCGCGCGGCGCGCTCCAGCAGCGCATCGAGTTCCGGCGCGTGCAGGTACGGCACCGTGCCGTAGTAGTTGCTGGGCCGGTAGCCTTCGCCGGCGACCAGCGCGCCGCCGGGATCGGGGTGCGGAAAGACGGCCATGTCGACCTGGCTCATGGTCTCGCGGCGCAGCTTGAGGTCGAACACCTGCTCGTAGAAGCCGATGGCGCGGGGCATGTCGACGACGGGGATTTCCAGCCAGTTGATCAGGCGGTGGCTCATGATGGGCTCCTTGGTTCCAGATGAGGGGGGATGAGGAGCTCGCATCATGCGCGGGGGCTGCTGACAGCGTGCTGTCAGGAGGATGTCAGGGTGGCAGCTCAGTGCGGCATCCACGCCGCCATCACCGGCACCAGGATCGCGGTCAGCACGCCGTTGAGGCCCATGCCGAGCGCGGCGAAGGCGCCGGCCTCCTGGTTGACCTGGAACGCCCGCGCGGTGCCGATGCCGTGCGCGGCCACGCCGGTGGCGAAGCCGCGCACGCTGTAGTCGCGGATGCGCAGCAGGTTCAGCAGCGCGGTCGCGCTGACCGCGCCGATGATGCCGGTGGCCATCACCAGCACCGCCGTCAGCGACGGCAGCCCGCCGATCTTCTCGGCCACGCCCATGGCGATCGGGATCGTCACCGACTTGGGCGCGAGCGAGCGCACCGTCTCTGGCGAGGCACCGAGCAGCCAGGCAATGCCCACCGCCGCCACCACCGCCACCACCGAGCCCGCCACCAGCCCCGCCAGCAGCGGGAACACATGGGTGCGCAGCTTGGGCAGCTGCAGGTACAGCGGCACCGCCAGCGCCACCGTTGCCGGCCCCAGCAGGAAGTGCACGAACTGCGCGCCGTCGAAGTAGGTCTTGTAGGGCGTGCCGGTGACGGTCAGCACCGTGACCAGCAGCGCCACCGCGATCATCACCGGGTTGGCCAGCGGCGAGAAGCGCGATTTCTCGTAGATGCGGAAGGCGAACACATAGGCCAGCAGCGTCGCGGTCAGCCCCACCAGCGGGCTGGCGGCAAGGTAGACCCAGATCTCGTTCAGGCGCGGCGTCATCATGCCTGCTCCCCCGTGGAATCCGCGGGCGGTGCCTCGGCGCGCTTGCGCATCAGCATGCGCGTGACCACCGCGGTGGTGGCGATGGCCAGCCACGTCGACACCACCAGCGCGACCAGGATCGGCATCCATTCGCCCTCGATGCGGTTGGCGTGGACCATGATGCCGACGCCGGCCGGCACGAACAGCAGCGACAGGTGCTTGAGCAGTTCGGTGGTGGTGCCCTGGATCACGGGCAGCAGCCGGTCGTCGAAGACGAGCCAGCCGAACAGCAGGATCATGCCGAGCACGGGGCCGGGCACGGGCAGGGACAGCGCGTAGCTGATCACCTCGCCGACGGACTGGAACACCAACAGGATGGCAAAGGTCTGGAGCATGGGGGCGTGGTTGGTTGCGCTCTTCCACCCCTCTCCCGCAAGCGGGAGAGGGGAGACAACCACGGGGCCTTGCTCCGGTCGGGGGGCTTATCCCAGCATGCGATCGACCAGTTCGATCCAGTGCATCACCGGCGTATCGGTGCCGCCCTGCAGGTGCGAGATGCAGCCGATATTGGCCGAGACGATGGCTTCGGGCTGCGTCGCCTGCAGTTTGGCGAGCTTGTCGTCGCGCAGGCGCTGGGACAGTTCCGGCTGCAGCACCGAGTAAGTGCCCGCCGAGCCGCAGCACAGGTGGCTGTCAGCGCAGAGTTTGACTTCGACGCCGAGGCCGGTCAAGAGCGCCTCGACTTTGCCGCGGATCTGCTGGCCGTGCTGCAGCGTGCACGGCGGGTGGTAGGCCACGCGCCGGCCGTCGCGCGGCACCGCGCCGGCCGCGGCGTGCAGGTCGTCGGCGAAGTCGGGCAGGATCTCGGACAGGTCGCGCGTCAGCGCCGAGATGCGCTGCGCGCGCCCGGCATAGGCGGGGTCGTTGCGCAGCAGGTGGCCGTAATCCTTGACCATCGCGCCGCAGCCCGACGCGGTCATCACGATGGCCTCGGCGCCGGCTTCGACATGCGGCCACCAGGCGTCGATATTGCGGCGCATATTGTCGAGGCCGCCATCGTGGTCGCCGGTGTGGAAGCGGATCGCGCCGCAGCAGCCGGCCTCGCGCGCCACCACCAGCTGTACGCCGACACGGTCGAACACGCGCGCGGTCGCGGCATTGATGTTGGGCGACATTGCCGGCTGCACGCAACCGTCGAGCAACAACATCTTGCGCGCATGCGTGTTGCGCGGCCAGGTGCCCGGCTCGGCGGCCTGCGACAGCGCCGGCACCTTGCTGCGCAGCGCGGCCGGCAGCATCGGCCGCACCATCTGGCCCAGCCGCAGCGCGGTGCCGAACAGCGCCGGCCGCGTCAGCCCCTCGCGCAGCACCCAGCGCGTGATGCGCTGGCTGGCGGGGCGGCGCACGCCTTCGGCTTCGAGCTTGTCGTCGACCAGCTTGCGGCCGATGTCGACCAGGCGTCCGTAGCGCACGCCGGACGGGCAGGTCGATTCGCAGTTGCGGCAGGTCAGGCAACGGTCCAGGTGCAGGCGCGTGCTTTCGGTGATGGCATGGCCTTCGAGCACCTGCTTCATCAGGTAGATGCGCCCGCGCGGGCCGTCCAGTTCATCGCCGAGCAGCTGGTAGGTGGGGCAGGTGGCGGTGCAGAAGCCGCAATGCACGCATTTGCCGACGATGGATTTGGCTTCCTCGCCTTCGGGCGTGTCGCGGAGAAAATCGGCCAGGGTCGTTTGCATGATGTGGGGAAGTTGTGCCTGGGTGTCTTGGCGCGCGGGCTCAGAGCCCGGGGTACATGCGCTGCGGATTGAAGATGCCGGCCGGGTCGAAGGTCTCTTTCAGGCGGCGATGGATCGCGGCCAGCGGCGACGCCAGCGGCGTGAACACGCCCATCGACTTGTCGCCGTTGCGAAACAGCGTGGCATGGCCGCCGGCGGCCTGCGCCACCGCGCGCACGCTTTCGGCGTCGGCCCGGGCCGCGCCGTCCTCGGGCAGCCACCAGCGCTGGCCGCCGCCCCATTCCACCAGCTGCTCGCCGGGCAGCGCCAGCGGCGCCGCCACCGGGGGCACCGCCAGGCGCCACAACGCGCGGCCGGCGTGCGCCGGGGCAAAGAACGGGTGGGTCTGCTCGCGCAGCGACTGCCACAGCGCGGCGGCAGCGGCCGCGTCCACGCGCTCGCCGCCCAGCCTGGCGCAGGCCGCGCGCACCGCGGCGCCGGCGCCGGACAGGCGCACATGCAGCACCCCCGCATGCCACACCGAAGACGCCAGCGGCAGCGGCTGGCCGCCCCACTGGTTCAGTTGCCGGATGGCCTGGTCCTGCGCCATCTCGAAGCGCAGCGTGGCCTCGTCGAACGGTGCCGGCAGCACCTTGAGCGACACCTGCAGGATCAGCCCCAGCGTGCCGAGCGAGCCCGCCAGCAGCCGCGACACGTCGTAGCCCGCGACGTTCTTCATCACCTGGCCGCCGAAGTCCATCACCTCGCCGCGGCCGTCCATCAGTTGCGCGCCCAGCACGAAGTCGCGCAGCGCGCCCACCGACTGCCGGCGCGGGCCCGACAGCCCGGTGGCGACGGCACCGCCCAGCGTCGCAGCGCCGGGCTGGCCGGGCAGCGCGAAGTGGGGCGGCTCGAACGCCAGCATCTGGCGCTTTTCCGCCAGCGCGGCTTCGATCTCGGCCAGCGGCGTGCCGCAGCGCGCGGTGATCACCAGTTCGGCCGGGTCGTAGTCGACGATGCCGGTGTAGGCGCGCGTGTCCAGCAGCTGGCCTTGCGGCGGCTGGCCGTAGAAGTCCTTGCTGCCGCCGCCGCGCAGCCGCAGCGCGGAGCGGGTTTCGGTGGCTTGCAGGACGGCGTCGCGGAAGGCGTCGAGGGTGGCTTGCATAGGCATCGTGTTCTGGAAAGGGCGGCTCAGTCGCCGGTGCGCCCGCCGGGCACTTCCGGCCGGTCGTTCTGGTAGTCGGGCAGGTGGCTGCCGCAGTGCTTGCAATAGCTGGCGTCGGGCTCGTGGCCTTCGGTGAGGCAGTGAGTGCAGGTGCGGGTGGTCAGCGGCCGCTTCATGATGCTGGCGGCCAGCTCGGCGCCGACGATGCCGGTGGGAAAGGCGATGATGCCGTAGCCCAGCAGGATCGTCAGCGAGGTAATGAACTGCCCCAGCGCCGTCTTGGGCACCATGTCGCCGAAGCCGGTGGTGGTCAGCGTCACCACGGCCCAGTACATGCTGACCGGGATGCTGTGGAAGCCGTGCTCCGGGCCCTCGACCACGTACATCACGGTGCCGAGGATCACGGTGATGATGAAGACCGTGCCAAGAAACACGAAGATCTTGCGCCGGCTGTTGACCAGCGCGCGGTACAGGATCTCGGCTTCCTCGAAGTACACGGTCAGCTTCAGGATCCGGAACACGCGCAGCAGCCGCAGCAGGCGCACGTCGATCAGGAAGTGCAGCTCCGGCACGAAGAACGCCAGCCAGGTCGGCATGATCGAGATGAAGTCGATGACCCCATAGAAGCTCAGCGCATAGCGCCACGGCCGCCGCACCACCAGCAGACGCATGGCGTACTCCGCCGTGAACAGCAGCGTGAACATCCATTCCAGCGCGGTGAAGACGCGGCCCAGGCGCTGGTTCAGCGCCGGCAGGCTGTCGAGCATCACGATCATCACGCTGGTAACGATGGCTAGCAGCAGCGCGACATCGAAGATGCGCCCTTCGCGGGTATCGGCCTCGAAGATGATGGTGTACCAGCGCTGGCGCCAGCCGGCCTCGGGCTGGCCCAGGCGCTGGCGCACGACCGCTTCCTGGTGCTGGCGCCGGCGGGGATTTTCTGGCATGGCGTGGCTCAGAAGCGCGGCAGGTCGGGATGCGGTAGCAGGCCCTTCTTCACGTGCATCTTGCCGTACTCGGCGCAGCGCGCCAGCGTGGGAATGGCCTTGTCGGGGTTCAGCAGCCGCGCCGGGTCGAAGGCGGCCTTGACGCCGAAGAAGGCGTCGCGCTCCGCGGTCGAGAACTGCACGCACATGGAGTTGAGTTTTTCCACGCCGACGCCGTGTTCGCCGGTGACGGTGCCGCCCAGCTCGACGCAGGTTTCCAGGATGTCGGCGCCGAACAGCTCGGCGCGGTGCCATTCGTCCTCGTCGGCGCCGTCGAACAGCACCAGCGGGTGCATGTTGCCGTCGCCGGCATGGAACACGTTGATGCAGCGCAGCCCGTACTTGCCTTCCATGGCCTCGATGCGCTTGAGCAGCGTGCCGATGTGCTTGCGCGGAATGGTGCCGTCCATGCAGTAATAGTCCGGCGAGATCCGTCCCGCGGCCGGGAAGGCGTTCTTGCGGCCGCTCCAGAAGCGCAGGCGCTCGGCTTCGTTCTGCGAGACCACGATGCGGGTGCAGCCCGACGCGGTCAGCACCGCGCTCATCCGTTCGATTTCCTCGGCCACCTCCTCGGGCGTGCCGTCGGACTCGCACAGCAGGATCGCGGCGGCATCGAGGTCATAGCCCGCGTGCACGAACTGCTCGACCGCGGCGGTGGCGGGCTTGTCCATCATCTCCAGCCCGGCCGGGATGATGCCCGCGGCGATCACGTCGGCGACCGCGTTGCCGCCTTTCTCGACATCGTCGAAGCAGGCCATGATCACCTGCGCCAGCTGCGGCTTGGGGATCAGGCGCACGGTGACCTCGGTGACCACGGCCAGCATGCCCTCGGAACCGATCACCACGGCCAGCAGGTCCAGGCCCGGCGCGTCGGGCGCCTCGGAGCCGAACACCACCACCTCGCCGGACATGGTCACGGCGCGCACGCGCAGCACGTTATGCACGGTCAGGCCGTACTTCAGGCAATGCACGCCGCCGGAGTTCTCGCTGACATTGCCGCCGATGGTGCAGGCGATCTGCGACGACGGGTCGGGCGCGTAGTACAGGTTGTGCGGTGCGGCGGCGTCGGAGATGGCCAGGTTGCGCACGCCCGGCTGGACCACCGCGGTGCGCGAATACGGATCGACCGACAGGATGCGCTTGAACTTGGCCAGCGACAGCACCAGGCCCTCGGCGATCGGCATGGCGCCGCCCGACAGGCTGGTGCCGGCGCCGCGCGGCACCACCGGCACGCCCAGCTTGTGGCACAGCCGCAGGATGGCGCAGACCTGTTCCTCGGTGTCGGGCAGTGCCACCGCCATCGGCACCTGGCGGTACGCGGCCAGGCCGTCGCACTCATAGGGCACGGTGTCTTCCGGCTTCCACAGCACCGCGGCGTCGGGCAGGATCTGCGCCAGGCCGGCCAGCAGCGCGCTGCGGCGGCCGTCGGCCGCGGCCTGGGCCGTGGCCGGGCTTTCGGCGCCGGGGGCGAGGGTTTGGGCTTCGTGCGGGGCATTCATCAACGGCTCCTGTGGGGTCTCCTGAGCGGCGGCCTGTGGCGCTCGCTTGCCGGCCTGCCGGCCGCGGCGGTGCAGTGCCTGGCGCGGGGGACGGGTGACTATAGCGCAGGCCACCTGGCGCGGGCACCACGCCAGACGTGAATTCCGCATGCCGGGCCGATCAAAAATGCTCATGATGGCGGGCGGGCACTGGCCCCGGTTTCAGCGTAGCACCGGCGGCGGGCGAGCGGAAAGGCGAGCGCGGCGCTCAGCGTTCCGGCTGCGCTGCCTGCAGAGGGTCCGGCTGCGCCGGGGCGGCCGGCAGCCGCAGCACCATGTCGAGCTTGTCGTGGAAGTGCGGCGCGACGTACAACGCGTCCGGCTCCAGCCCGAAGCGCTCGAACCCCAGCGATTCGTACAGGCGCACAGCGCCCGCGCTGCCGGCATTGACGCACAGCGTGACCTGGCGCACCCCCGGCATGGCGGCGGCCTGCTGCAGCGCGCGCAGCATCAGCGCCCGGCCGAGCTTGCGCTCGCGCCAGGCCGGCGCCACGTACATGCCGAAGATCGAGGCCTTGTGCCGGTGCTTGCGCCGGGGCTCGCGCATCACGCCCACCATGCCGGCCAGCGCGGTGCCGCCGGGGCCGTCGTCGAACGCGCCGAACATGGCCTTGTCCGCGCCCGGCGCCAGGCGTTGCGCCACCGCCTCGGGCGTCAGGTCCTGTTCTTCTTCCAGGCTGGCGGCAAAGGCTTCGGGCGCCTCGGTGAGTCCTTGCAGGCGCAGTGCGTGGAAGGCTTCGGCATCGGCCGGGGTCAGCAGGCGGATTTCCATTGGCGCAGTCTCCTACCAGTCCAGGCTCAGTAGCCAGTCGACGAAATAGCGCGCCTCGGGCTTGAGCGGCGCCTGTTCGCGCTCGACGATGTAATAGCCGTGCGGCGACACCGATTCCACATCGAGCAGCCGCACCATCTGCCCCAGCGACAGCCAGTGCCGCGCCATGCGCTGGCGCACCAGCGCCACGCCCTGGTTGGAGGCGATGGCCTCCAGCATCAGCCCGATGTCGTTGAACTGCGGGCCGGTCTGCGGCTCGGGCCAGTCCAGCCCGGCAGTCTCGAACCACGGCTTCCACGGCTCCAGCGGGCTGCGCAGCAGCACCAGCCCGTGCAGGTGCTCGGGCCGGGTAATGGCGCGGCCGTTGACGCGCTCGTAGTATTCGCGCCCGCACGCCGGGAACACCGGCTCGACCAGCAGCTTGGTGGTCTTCAGGTCGGGGTAGCGGCCGGTGCCGTAGCGGATCTCGACATCGGTGTCCTCGGCCTTGACGTCGAGGAACGGGATCGCCAGGTGCAGCTCGAGGTCGATATGCGGATAGAGCGCGCCGAACTCCGGCAGCCGCGGCACCAGGTGCTGGCGCCCGAAGGTGGGCGGGATCGCCACGCGCAGGCGTGTGCGCAGCTTGTTGTATTCGGGCCGCGCCAGTTCGTTGAGCGACTTGAGCGCGTCCTGCACGTTGCGCAGGTAGCGCGTGCCGGCCGCGGTCAGCCGCAGCGCGGCGTTGGCGCGCACGAACAGGTCTTCGCCCCACAGCTCCTCGAGGTTCTTGATGCGGTGCGAGACCGCGCTGGGCGTGACCGACAGCTCTTCGGCCGCGCGCGCGAAGCTGCCCAGGCGCGCCGCCGCCTCGAAGGCGATCAGCAGGTGCAGCGGCGGGACGCGGTTGAACATGGAGGCCATCTGCCCGGTACGCCTTACTGCGTGCCCGCGCGCGTGGCGCTGAAGATCTTGCCCGGGTTCAGGATGTGGTTGGGGTCCAGCGCATCCTTGATCGCGCGCATCAGGTCGAGCGCGTCCTCGCCGTGTTCATCCACCAGGAAGCGCTGCTTGTGCAGGCCCACGCCGTGCTCGCCGGTGCAGGTGCCGCCCATCGCCAGCGCGCGTTCGACGATGCGCTGGTTGATGGCCTCGGCCTCGGCCATTTCCTCGGGCTTGTCCGGGTCGACCAGGATCGCCACGTGGAAGTTGCCGTCGCCGACGTGGCCGACGATGGGGCAGGGCAGCGCCGAGGCGTTCAGGTCCTTCTCGGTCTCGGTGACGCAGTCGGCCAGGCGCGAGATCGGCACGCACACGTCGGTGGTGACCGACTTGCAGCCGGGCTTGAGCTGCAGCATCGCAAAGTACGCGGTATGGCGCGCATTCCACAGCCGGCTGCGGTCTTCGGGGCGCGTGGCCCACTCGAAGCCCTGGCCGCCGTGCTCGGCGGTGATCTGCTGCACGGTCTCGGCCTGTTCGCGCACGCCGGCCTCGGTGCCGTGGAATTCGAAGAACAGGTGCGGGGTCTCGGGCAGGGTCAGGTTGTCGTGGCGGTTGATGGCGCGGATCGCCAGCGCATCGACGAACTCCACGCGCGCCACCGGCACGCCCAGCTGGATGGTCTGGATCACGGCCTGCACCGCGCTGCCCATGCTGGGGAAGGCGCACACCGCGGCGGAAATCGCCTCGGGCTGCGGGTACAGCCGCACTGTCACCTCGGTGATGATGCCCAGCGTGCCTTCGCTGCCGATAAAGAGCCGGGTCAGGTCATAGCCCGCCGACGACTTGCGCGCCTGCGTGCCGGTGCGGATCACGCGGCCGTCGGCGGTCACCACCGTCAGCGCCAGCACGTTCTCGCGCATGGTGCCGTAGCGCACCGCGTTGGTCCCCGACGCGCGCGTGGCGCACATGCCGCCCAGCGACGCGTCGGCGCCGGGGTCGATCGGGAAGAACAGGCCGGTGTCCTTGATCTCCTGGTTCAGCTGCTTGCGCGTGACGCCGGGCTGCACGGTCACGCTCAGGTCCTCGGGCTGCACCGCCAGCACCCGGTTCATCTGCGACAGGTCCAGGCTGATGCCGCCGGCCACCGCCAGCAAGTGGCCTTCCAGCGACGAGCCCGCGCCGTATGCAATCAGCGGCACGCCATGCTGGTTGCACAGGCGCGCCACCTCGGCCACTTCCTCGGTGCTGTGGGCAAACACCACGGCATCCGGCAGCGCCGGCGGGAATGGCGATTCGTCGCGGCCGTGGTGCTCGCGCACGCCGGCGGAGGTGGTGAAGCGCTCGCCGAAGCGTGCCGCAAGGGCGTCGCTGAGCGCGGCTGGCAGCGGACGGCGGGCGAGGGAGGCGGATGGCGTGGGGTGGTTCATGCGGGTCTCCGGCGGGTCGGTGCCTGATGGACGGCGTGGGGGCCGGCGAGGGTGCCGGCGATGGCCTCCGGTGGTGGCATGCCGGCGGCAGGCTGGGGCGCGACCCGGTTGTCGATTGAACGTCGAACGGACGAATAACGGCATTCTACGCCGCGCGGCGGCTGGTGCACCTTCCCGCGGCGAGCGCCTGGCCGATAGCCGCACAGCCAGATCGCCACGCCAGCCGATGCCGGCGCAAGGGCACGCATGGCGAATTCCCCGGCTCTGGCGCGATAATGCGCCATTTCCCCCACCACAACCGCTGACAAGGAGACCGGCATGGGCAACCGCCTGTCGAAGATCGCCACCCGCACCGGCGACGCCGGCACCACCGGCCTGGGCGACGGCAGCCGCACCGGCAAGGACAGCCTGCGCATCGCCGCGATCGGCGATGTCGACGAACTGAACTGCCACGTCGGCGTGCTGCTGACCGAAGACCTGCCTGCCGACGTGCGCGCCGCGCTGCTGCATATCCAGCACGACCTGTTCGACCTGGGCGGGGAGCTGTCGATCCCGGGCTACACGCTGCTAAAGCCGGAGCAGGTGGCGCAGCTCGACACCTGGCTGGCCGACTACAACGCCAACCTGCCGCGGCTGGCCGAGTTCATCCTGCCCGGCGGCAGCCGCGCCGCGGCGCAGGCCCATGTGTGCCGCACCGTGTGCCGGCGCGCCGAGCGCGCCTTGGTGGCGCTGGGCGCGGCCGAGGCGCTGAACGAGGCGCCGCGCCAGTACCTGAACCGGCTCTCGGACCTGATGTTCGTGCTGGCGCGGGTGCTGAACCGGGTGGGCGGCGGCTCGGACGTGCTGTGGCAGCGCGATCGCGACGCCTCGAAAAAGTAACCCAAAGACCACATAATGCGGCCTGTCGGCGCTGCCGGCTCAAGCCGGGGCAGCGCCTGCCGTTGACCGAGGGCAGAAACCGAGAAAATTACTCGGATTTGCCGGTTCTGCCCTTGAAAAGCCCCCGGACGGCCACATTTCGGCCTCAGGTTGAATTGCAGCCGCGCGGATAGCGCTGGCTCAAGAGGAGAGAATAATGGGTAAGATCATCGGTATCGACCTCGGTACCACCAACAGCTGCGTCGCGATCCTGGAAGGCAACACGCCCAAGGTCATCGAGAATTCGGAGGGTGCCCGCACCACCCCGTCGATCATCGCCTACATGGAAGACGGCGAGATCCTGGTCGGCGCGCCGGCCAAGCGCCAGGCCGTCACCAACCCGCGCAACACCCTGTACGCGGTCAAGCGCCTGATCGGCCGCAAGTTCGAAGAGAAGGAAGTCCAGAAGGACATCGGCCTGATGCCGTACTCCATCGTCAAGGCCGACAACGGCGACGCATGGGTGTCGGTGCGCGACCAGAAGCTGGCGCCGCCGCAAGTCTCGGCCGAAGTGCTGCGCAAGATGAAGAAGACCGCCGAGGACTACCTCGGCGAGCCGGTGACCGAAGCCGTGATCACCGTGCCTGCCTACTTCAACGACTCGCAGCGCCAGGCCACCAAGGACGCCGGCCGCATCGCCGGCCTCGACGTCAAGCGCATCATCAACGAGCCGACCGCGGCCGCGCTGGCGTTCGGCATGGACAAGAACGAGAAGGGCGACCGCAAGATCGCCGTGTATGACCTCGGCGGCGGCACCTTCGATATCTCGATCATCGAGATCGCGGACGTCGACGGCGAGAAGCAGTTCGAAGTGCTGTCGACCAACGGCGATACCTTCCTGGGCGGCGAAGACTTCGACCAGCGCATCATCGACTACATCATCGCCGAGTTCAAGAAGGACCAGGGCGTCGACCTGTCCAAGGACGTGCTCGCGCTGCAGCGCCTGAAGGAAGCCGCTGAAAAGGCCAAGATCGAGCTGTCGAGCTCGCAGCAGACCGAGATCAACCTGCCGTACATCACGGCCGATGCCTCGGGTCCGAAGCACCTGAACCTGAAGATGACCCGCGCCAAGCTGGAATCGCTGGTCGAGGAGCTGATCACCCGCACCATCGAGCCGTGCCGCACCGCGATCAAGGACGCCGGCGTCAAGGTCAGCGACATCGACGACGTGATCCTGGTCGGCGGCATGACCCGCATGCCCAAGGTGCAGGAGCAGGTCAAGGAGTTCTTCGGCAAGGAAGCGCGCAAGGACGTGAACCCGGACGAAGCCGTGGCCGTCGGCGCCGCGATCCAGGGCTCGGTGCTGTCGGGCGACCGCAAGGACGTGCTGCTGCTGGACGTGACGCCGCTGTCGCTGGGCATCGAGACCCTGGGCGGCGTGATGACCAAGATGATCACCAAGAACACCACCATCCCGACCAAGCATGCGCAGGTGTTCTCGACCGCCGACGACAACCAGCCGGCCGTGACCATCAAGGTGTACCAGGGCGAGCGCGAGATGGCCACCGGCAACAAGCTGCTGGGCGAGTTCAACCTCGAAGGCATTCCGCCGGCACCGCGCGGCACGCCGCAGATCGAGGTCTCGTTCGACATCGACGCCAACGGCATCCTGCACGTGGGCGCCAAGGACAAGGCCAGCGGCAAGGAAAACCGGATCACCATCAAGGCCAACTCGGGCCTGTCGGAAGACGAGATCCAGCGCATGGTCAAGGACGCCGAGGCCAACGCCGAGGAAGACAAGAAGGCCCGCGAGCTGGCTGATGCCCGCAACCAGGCCGACGCGCTTATCCACTCGACCAGGAAGGCGGTCACCGAATACGGCGACAAGCTCGAAGCGGGCGAGAAGGAGAAGATCGAGGCCGCGATCAAGGCCCTGGAAGACGCCGCACGCGGCGGCGACAAGGCCGACATCGACGCCAAGGTCAACGCGCTGTCCGAAGTCAGCCAGAAGCTGGGCGAGAAGGTCTACGCCGACATGCAGGCCAAGGCCGGCGAAGGCGCCGCGGCCGGTGCCGCGGGTGCCGCCGGCGGCCAGCAGCAGGCCCAGCCGCAGGACGACAACGTTGTCGACGCCGAATTCAAGGAAGTCAACGACAAGAAGTAATCGGGAATACGCGGGCGGCGGTGCAGGCACTGGCCGGCGCCGCTCCCGCCCCGACGCCGGGCGACGGCCATCAGACCTGCGGGAAACCGCCGTCGGATGCCGCGCTCGGCTTTTTTGCTATTCGCCGGCCGGTGCCGCTTGCACCGCTGGCCAATGAGGTAATGAGCCACCATGGCAAAACGTGACTATTACGAAGTGCTCGGGGTAGGCAAGAACGCGAGCGAAGAAGAAGTCAAGAAGGCTTATCGCAAGCTCGCGATGAAATACCACCCGGACCGCAATCCGGACAGCAAGGAATCCGAGGAAAAATTCAAGGAGGCCAAGGAGGCCTACGAGATGCTTTCCGACCCGGAGAAGAAGGCCGCGTATGACCAGTACGGCCATGCCGGCGTGGACCCGAACATGGCCGGCGGCTTCGGCGGCGCGCAGGGCTACGGCGGCTTCGCCGAGGCCTTCGGCGACATCTTCGGCGATATCTTCGGCCAGGGCGGCGGCCGCCGCGCCGGTGGCGGCCCGCAGGCCTATCGCGGCGCCGACCTGCGCTACAGCATGGAGATCTCGCTGGAGCAGGCCGCGCACGGCCACGAGGCCCAGATCCGCGTGCCGCACTGGGACGACTGCGACCACTGCCACGGCAACGGCGCCGAGCCCGGCTCGAGCGTGGAAACCTGCCCGACCTGCCACGGCGCCGGCCAGGTGCGCGTGTCGCAGGGCTTCTTCACCATGCAGCAGACCTGCCCGAAGTGCCACGGCAGCGGCAAGTTCATCCCCAAGCCGTGCACCAAGTGCCACGGCCAGGGCAAGCTGAAGTCGCAGAAGACGCTGGAAGTGAAGATCCCGGCCGGCATCGACGAAGGCATGCGCATCCGCTCGTCGGGCAACGGCGAGCCGGGCATCAACGGCGGCCCGCCGGGCGACCTGTACGTGGAAGTCCACATCAAGCCGCACGCGGTGTTCGAGCGCGACGGCGACGACCTGCACTGCCAGATGCCGATCTCGTTCGCCACCGCGGCACTGGGCGGCGACCTGGAGGTGCCGACGCTGAGCGGCAAGGCCACCTTCCCGGTGCCCGAGGCCACCCAGTCCGGCAAGACCTTCCGGCTGCGCGGCAAGGGCATCAAGGGCGTGCGCTCCGGCTATCCCGGCGACCTGTACGTGCATGTGAACGTCGAGACGCCGGTCAAGCTGACCGAGGCGCAGAAGGAAATGCTGCGCCAGTTCGACCGCTCGGTGCATGAAGGCGGCTCGCGCCACAGCCCGCAGGAAACCTCGTGGCTGGACAAGGTGAAGAGCTTCTTCAGCTGAGCTCGGGTTGCGGTATGAGGCCGGCCACGTGCGAGCGTGGCCGGTTTTGTTTTGTGCCCACGACGTCGGTGAACCGCCGGTTTGCTCCCCTCTCCCGCTTGCGGGAGAGGGGAGCACACCCGCAGTGCTGGGGGACGTCT
>NZ_LT976853.1:3001582-3026166 GCF_900249755.1 Cupriavidus taiwanensis | reverse complement strand
GCGGGAGAGGGGAGCACACCCGCAGTGCTGGGGGACGTCTTCGTCCTGCTCGACGACGCCACCGCGCCCGCCGCACAACCCGCATCCCGCCTCTACACCAACTTCGTCCGCGAAGACCTGCTGCCCCCCGGCAGCAGCATCGCCCAACTCGACACACTGCTCGCCCACGGCTGGCGCCAGGGCTGGCACGCCACCCTGTTCGCCCCCTACGAATTCGGCGGCGCACTGGTCGATGCCCCGGTGCACACCGGTAACGCGATGCCGTTCCACGACGGCGCGCTGCGCCTGCTGTGGTTCAGCGACCTGCAGCGGCTCGATGCCGCGGCGGTGGCGGCCTGGCTGCAGTCGAAAGCCGATCCCAAGCCAGCGGGCCTGATGGACGTGGCCTCCGACACCTCCCGCGCGGCCTTCGACGATGCCATCGCCCGCATCCACCAGTGGATCGAAGCGGGCGACACCTACCAGGTCAACTACACCCAGCGCCTGCACTGCAATGCCTTTGGCGATCCCTTGGCGCTGTACGCCGCGCTGCGCGCTGCGCAGCCGGTGCCGTATGGCGTGCTGGCCCGGCTGCCGGAGGGCGCCATGGTGCTGTCGCTGTCGCCCGAGCTGTTCGTGCGCCACGACGGCCAGGGCCATTTGCTGACGCGGCCGATGAAGGGCACCGCGCCGCGCGCCGGCGATGCCGCGCGCGATGCGCAGGCGGCCGCGGCGCTGGCTGCCGATGCCAAGAACCGGGCCGAGAACGTGATGATCGTCGACCTGCTGCGCAACGACCTGGGCCGCATTGCGCAGCCGGGCAGCGTGGCGGTGCCGGAGCGCTTTGCGGTGCAGCCGTTCGGCGCGGTGCTGCAGATGACCTCCACGGTGACGGCGACGGCGCGGCCCGGCACCGGTTTCGGCGCGCTGATGGCGGCGCTGTTCCCGTGCGGCTCGATCACCGGCGCGCCCAAGCGGCGCACCATGCAGATCATTGCCGAGCTGGAGCGCGCGCCGCGCGGCCTGTACACCGGCGCCATCGGCTGGATCGAGGCGCCGTCCGGCGCGGCCGTGGTCGGCCCGTTCGCGCTTTCCGTGGCGATCCGTACGCTGGTGCTGGCGCCGCCGGCGGCGAGCGGGCTGCGCGCCGGCGAGATGGGCGTGGGCGCCGGCATCGTCCATGACAGCGTGGCGGCCGAGGAGTTTGCCGAATGCGGCTGGAAGGCGCGCTTCCTGACCCGGCACGACCCCGGCTTCACGCTGTTCGAGACCCTGCGCGTGCAGGACGGCGCATGCCGCTACCTGGCGCGGCACCTGGCGCGGATCGGGGCGTCGGCGCGGGCCTTCGGCTTTGCCTTCGATGCCGATGCGGCGCGCGCGGCGGTGGCCGCGCAGGCGGCGCAACTGGGCGCTGGCACGTGGCGCCTGCGCCTGAGCGTGGACAAGGCCGGCACGCTGGCGTTTGCCAGCGGCGCGCTGGCGCCGTTGCCGGCGGGGCCGGTCGGTGTCGATATCGCGCCGGACCCGCTGCCGGTGGCCGACCCGCTGCGCCGCCACAAGACCAGCGCGCGCGCGGTCTTCGACGCCGGCTGGCAGGCCGCCGAGCGCGCCGGCGGCTTCGACCGGCTGTTCTTCAACCCGCGCGGCGAACTGCTCGAGGGCGGGCGCAGTTCCGTGTTCGTGCGCGTCGATGGCCGCTGGCTGACGCCGCCGCTGTCGGCCGACATCCTGCCGGGCGTGATGCGGGCGGTGGTGCTCGAGACCGGTGGCGCGGCGCTGGGCGCGCCGGGCCAGGCGGTCGAAGAAGCCGTGGTCACGCGCGCGATGCTGGCGCGCGCCGAGGCCATCGTGCTGGTCAACGCGCTGCGCGGCGCGATGCCGGCGCAGCTGCAGGGCTAGCCGGCGGCTACGGGTGGTGCGTGTCGAGCACGCCGTCGCCCAGTTTCCAGCGCACCACGCCGGGCAGGTTGATCAGCTCGCGGTCGTGGCAGATCATCACCACGGTGCGGCCTTCGGCGGCCAGGTCGCCGACCAGCGCGATCACCTGCTCGCGCGCGTGGCCGTCCAGGCTCGAAGTGGGTTCGTCGAGCAGCAGCAACTCCGGCTCCAGCACCTTGGCGCGCGCCAGCGCCACGCGCTGGATCTCGCCGCCGGACAGGTATTCGGGCGCGGTGTCCTGCAGGTGGGATACGCCGGCCCAGCCCAGCGCCTCGCCCACGCGGCAGTCGATCTCATGGCGCGGCAGGCCGCGCGCGTGCAGGCCATAGGCGATGTTCTCGCGCACCGAGGTGCGGAACAGGTAGGGGTGCTGGTGCAGGTAGGCGATGCGCCGGCGCAGCGCGGGCGGCAGCGGCGTCAGCGGTGCGCTGTGCGCGTGGCCCTGCGCATCGGTCCACTGCGCCACCGCGCCGGGCGCGGGCTCGAGCCCGGCCAGCATGCGCAGCAGCGTGGTCTTGCCGGCGCCGTTCATGCCGGTCATCACGATCGCGGTGGCGCGCGGGATCACCAGCGTGTCGATGGCAAACAGCCTGCGCAGGCCGATGGTGCGGGCCAGCCCGCGCACGGTCAGCAGCGGGCCATGGGCGGCGGCAATGGTGGATGTCATCGGCGGAAGCCTCCGGCACCCTGCAGCCAGGCCATGCCGATATTGACCAGCAGCGCCAGCGCCACCAGCACCATGCCCAGCGCAATGCCCTGCGCGAACTCGCCCTTGCTGGTCTCGAGCGCGATCGCGGTGGTGATGGTGCGGGTCGAGCCCTCGATATTGCCGCCAATCATCAGCGCCGAGCCCACTTCGGCAATGACCCGGCCAAAGCCGGCGACCACCGCCGCCATCAGCCCGAAGCGCAGTTCGCGCAGCACCGTCAGGAAGGTGCGCCAGCGGCCGGCGCCCAGCACCCAGGCGGTCTCGCGCAGGCGCACGTCGGCACCCTGCAGCGTCGACAGCGCAAAGGCCAGCACCACCGGGAAGCCGATCACGGCCTGGCCCAGCACCATGCCGGCCGGGGTGAACAGCAAGTGCAGGCTGCCCAGCGGACCCTGGCGCGTCAGCAGCAGGTAGAGGATCAGCCCGACCAGCACGGTCGGGAACGACAGGAAGGCCTGCGCCACCACCACCACCGCGCGCCGGCCCGGGAACTGGCGCGTGGCGATCAGCCAGGCCGCGGCGATCGCCGGCACGGTGGCGATGGCCAGCCCCAGCACCGCGACCACCAGCGAGGTCCAGACGATGAACCACAGGCCGGCGTCGCCGCCCGCCAGCAGGCGGAAGGCTTCGGCGGTGGCGCTGCCGATCTCCACCGCGTCAGGCGGAGAAGGTGTGCTCGACGGCGGGGAAGCTGCCGTCCTTGACGGCGGCGACGTAGGCGCGCACCGCGGCCTCGATCGACGGCTGGCCGTCCATGAAGTTGCGCACGAACTTGGCCTTGCGGCCCGGGTAGATGTTGAGCATGTCCTGCAGCACCAGCACCTGGCCGGTGCAGTCGACGCCGGCGCCGATGCCGATGGTGGGCACCGCCAGCGACTGCGTGATCTCGCCGGCCAGCGCCGCGGGCACCGCTTCCATCAGCACCACCTGCGCGCCGGCGGCCTGCAGGGCCAGCGCATCGCGCTTGAGCTGCGCCGCGCCGGCGTCGGTCTTGCCCTGCACCTTGAAGCCGCCCAGCGCGTGCACCGACTGCGGCGTCAGGCCGATATGCGCGCACACCGGGATGCTGCGCTCGACCAGGAACTTCACGATCGGCGCGAGCCAGTCGCCGCCTTCGAGCTTGACCATCTGCGCGCCCGCCTTCATCAGCGTGACGGCGCTGGCAAACGCGGCTTCCGGCGTCGGATAGGTGCCGAACGGCAGGTCGGTCAGCAGCAGCGCGGTCTGGTTGCCGCGCGCCGCGCATTCGGTGTGGTAGGCCATCTGTTCCAGCGTGACCGGCAGCGTGGTCTGCTGGCCCTGCATCACATTGCCCAGCGAGTCGCCCACCAGGATCATTTCCACGCCGCAGTAGTCGAGCAGCGCGGCGAAGCTGGAGTCGTACGCGGTCAGCATGGCGATTTTCTCGCCGGCGTCACGCATCGCCTGCAGTTTGGGAATCGTGATGGTCTTGCGGGAGGGATCGAGGAGGTAGCTCATGGCAGTGCCCGTGTAGGACGGCTTTGCCGGTGCCGCGAGGGCTGCCCGCACGGCAATCGGCAGCCGTCGTTATTGTGTTGTGTCTGGCAGGCGAGGGGGCCTGTCAGGGCGCGGCGAGATTGAGAAAGGCCTTGCGGCCGCGCATGTTTTCGATGCGCGACAGTAGTGTACGGAAATCGTCGTCATTGTCCACCGGATTGAAGTGGGCGGTGTCGACCACCAGCACCGGGGCGTCGTCGTAGCGGTGGAACAGTTCGCCATAGGCGCCGGCCAGGCGCTGCAGGTAGTGTTCGTCGATGCCGGCCTCGCCCGGCTCGCCGCGGCGCACGATGCGCTCGCGCAAGAGCGATGGCGTGGCCTGCAGCACGATCACCAGGTCGGCGCGCTGCGGCGGCAGCGCCAGCCGCGCGGCGATGGCGTCGTAGAGCGCCAGCTCCTCTTCGGACAGGGTCAGCGCGGCGTGCAGGCGGTCCCTGGCGATCAGGAAGTTGGTGACCATGCGCTGGCCCGCGGCGACGCCCGCCTGCCACTGCTGCAGCTGCACCGCGCGCTGGGTCAGGCACCACAGCTGCAGCGCCAGCGCATGGCGCGCGGGATCGCGGTAGAACGGTTCGAGGAAGGGGCTGCGGCGGGCGTTGTCGGGTAGTTCCTGGGCCTGCAGCGTGCGCGCCAGGCGCTGGGCCAGCGAGGTCTTGCCCGATCCGACGGGGCCTTCGACGACAATGCGGCGCAGGTGATCGAGCATGGCGCTCCGGGCGTCAGTGTGGGCGCTGCCGCGCGGGTTCAGCCGGGCGTGCCGCCATGGCCCGCCTCGCCGGCGGCGGCCTGCATGCGCAGGCACTTGCAGGTGGAGACCTTCTCGATGCGCTGCGCGCCCACGCCGGCCAGGTAGTCGGCGGCGCGGCCGCGCCCGGGGATCGCCAGCGCGGCGTCCAGTTCCAGCAGCGGCACCAGCGTGAAGGCGCGCTCGGTCAGGCGCGGGTGCGGTACGGTCAGGTGTTCGTGGTCGTGCTGTTCGTCGCCGAACAGCAGCAGGTCCAGGTCCAGCGTGCGCGGCGCGTTGCGGAACGGGCGCTCGCGGCCGAACTGGTCTTCGATGTGGTGGCAGATGCGCAGCAGCTGCGAGGCGGTGAACGAGGTCTGCACCTTGACCACCGCGTTGTAGTAGTCGTCGCCGCCGGCATCGACCGGGGCGGTGCGATAGAGCGAGGAGCGCGCCAGCACCGTGATGCCGACCTGCTGGGCCAGGCACACGATGGCGTCCTTGATGGCCTGGCGGGCGTCCCCCAGGTTGGCCCCGATGCCGATGAAGGCAAGCGTCATTTAGGTTTCCTCCGGCTGGCCGGGGCCGGCATGTGCTGCCTCGCCCGCGTCCGTATCGCTCCGGGAGGACACTTTATCCGATTTCCGCGGACCGCGCCGGCGGCGCTTCTTGCGGGCCGGGCCTTCGCCCTCGGCACCCTGGGTGCCCTGACCACCTTGACCGCCTTGGCCGCCATGGCCCCCGGCGCCGCGCGCGCTGCGCACCGCGTCGATCAGGTCCTCGCGCTCGCCCGGGTCGGCGTCCTGGAAGTCCTGCCACCACGCGGCCAGTTCCTCGGGCAGCTCGCCCGACTGGCAGCGCAGTTGCAGGAAGTCGAAGCCGGCGCGGAAGCGCGGCGACTCCAGCAGCCGGAACGGCATGCGGCCCACGCGTTTCTCGAAGCGCGGCTGCATGCCCCAGATATCGCGCATGTCGGTGACGAAGCGGCGCTGGATCGCGAGCTGGCCGGTCTGCTTTTCCAGCACCATGTCCATGGCCGTGTTGAGCGCGGCGATGGCGTGCTCGCCCTCTTCGCGCAGCTTGTTCCAGCGCTGCAGCACGTGGTGCCACAGCAGCGCGGCGAACAGGAAGCCCGGCGACACCGGCTTGCCGGCTTGCACGCGGCGGTCGGTGTTGTCCAGCGCCAGCTGCACGAAGCGCTGGCCCATGGGCTGCTCCAGCGCCACGTCCAGCAGCGGCAGCAGGCCCTTGTGCAGGCCGGCCTTGCGCAGTTCCTGCAGCGAGGCCCAGGCATGGCCGGACATCAGCAGCTTGAGCATCTCGTCGAACAGCCGCGCGCTCGGCACGTTGTGGATCAGCTCGGCCAGGCCGGCGATGGGCAGGCGCGTGGCCTCGTCGATATCGAAGCCGGTCTTGGCGGCGAAGCGCACCACGCGCAGCATCCGCACCGGGTCTTCGCGATAGCGCGTGGCCGGGTCGCCGATCATGCGCAGCAGGCGCGCGCGGATGTCTTCCATGCCGTGATGGTAGTCATGCACGGTCTGCGCGGCCGGGTCGTAGTACATCGCATTGATGGTGAAGTCGCGGCGTTCCGCGTCTTCGGCCTGCGAGCCCCACACGTTGTCGCGCAGCACGCGGCCCGAGGCGTCGATCGCATGGGTCTTGCTGTCGAGCTCGGCGCGCTTCAGGCGGCGGCCTTCGGGCAGGGTCTCGCTGGCGATGGCGTCGACCAGCGCGCGGAAGGTCGAGACTTCGATGATCTCCTGCTCGCGCCCGCCGTAGAAGGTCACGTGCACGATCTGGAAGCGCCGGCCGATGATGCGCGAGCGGCGGAACAGCGCCTGCACCTGGTCGGGCGTGGCGTTGGTGGCGACGTCGAAATCCTTGGGCTTGATGCCGAGCAGCAGGTCGCGCACGGCGCCGCCGACGATGTAGGCCTGGTAGCCGGCCTGCTGCAGCGTCGAGGTGACCTTGACGGCATTGCGCGACAGCAGCGTGGGGTCGATCTGGTGTTCGTCCACGTTGACGATGCGCGGCATATGGGCGCGGCCGGTGCGGCGCTGCTTGGGGCCGGGTTTGCCCAGCAGCCGGGTAATGAGCTTCTTGATCACGTCAGAACAGATCCATGATGCGCCAGCCTGCCGCGGCGGCGTGGTGGCGCAGGCGATCGTCCGGGTTGGTGGCGATCGGCTCGGAGACCTTTTCCAGCAGGGGCAGGTCGTTGGCCGAGTCGCTGTAGAAGGTGGTGGTCTCGAAATTGTCCCAGCCCGCGCCCTGGGCCTTGAGCCAGGCTTCGACGCGGGTGATCTTGCCTTCGCGGAAGCTGGGCACGCCGTCGACTTCGCCGGTGAACTGGCTTTCCGGCTTGCCGTCGACGGTGGCGGGCTCGGTCGCGATCAGGTGCTTGATGCCGAAGGCCGCGGCGATGGGCGCGGTGACGAAGCTGTTGGTGGCGGTGACCACCGCGCACAGGTCGCCGGCTTCCAGGTGCTTGTAGACCAGCGCGCGCGCCTGCGGCGTGATCACCGGGTCGATCACCTCGTGCATGAAGCGCACCCGCATGGCATCGAGCCGGTCGCGCGGGTTGGCCGCCAGCGGCGCCAGCGCAAAGCGCAGGAAGGCCTGGATATCCAGCGTGCCGGCCTTGTAGTGGCCGTAGAACTCGTCGTTCTTCTGCCGGTAGATTACCTCGTCGACGACGCCCAGGCGGACCAGGAAGCGGCCCCATTCATGGTCGCTGTCGGTCGGGATCAGGGTGTGGTCGAGGTCAAAGAGTGCCAGATTCATGGGCGGCGATTTTACCTGAAGGCAGGATGGGGGTAGGGAAGCGTGCGGTGCCGGGCCGGGGCCGGGGCGCCGCCTAATCCCGGAATTCGGCGAACATCTCGCGCAGCAGCGGCAGCGTGACCGGCCGCTTGCGCTCCAGCGAATAGGTGTCGAGCGCGTCCAGCAGCGCCATCAGGCTGGGCATGTCGCGGTAATGCCGGGTCACCAGCCAGTGCGTGATTTCGGGCGACAGCTGCAGGCCGCGCTCGCGTGCCGCATGCCGCACGGCGGCCTTCTTGTCGTCGTCGGACAAGGGCGCGACCTGGTACACCAGGCCCCAGCCCAGGCGCGTGCGCAGGTCTTCGCGCACCGGCATCGCGCGCGGCGCCAGCCCGCCCGCCACCACCAGCGCGGTGCGCCCGTGCGCGCGCACTTCGTTGTAGAGCGAGAACACCGCGATCTGGCGCGCCTCGTCGAGCAGCTCGACGTCATCGACGGTGTAGAGCTGGCACCAGGGGTCGAACAGGAAATCGGACAGCGGGTGGTGCGGGCTCAGGTAGCGGCAGCGGATGCCGTGCTGCGGCCCGGCCTCGCACACCGCGTGCAGCAGGTGGGTGCGGCCGCAGCCGACCTCGCCCCACAGGTAGATCAGGCGGTCGCTGGCGTGCTCCTGCGCAAGCGCGGGCGGCAGCTCGCGCAGGCGCTGCACCGCTTCGCGGTTGGATGCCACCACGAAATTCTCGAAGGTCGAAGGCGGCGGGCTGCCCAGCTCGAGCGACAGTTGCTTGGGACGCGGGGACATGACGTATGGCTAACTTGCAGGTGTGGGCAGCAGTGGGGCAGCCGTTATTTTCGGTACAGGTCGCTGGCCAGGTAAACCCGCCGCAGCTGGCGCGCGCCCACCAGCAGCACGGCGCAGGTCGGCAGGGCCAGCAGCACGCCGAAGAAGCCGAACAGCTGGCCGAAGGCGAGCAGCGCGAAGATCACCACCAGCGGGTGCAGCCCGATGCGCTCACCGACCAGCCGGGGCGTCAGGTAGAAACTCTCGATGAACTGGCCGAAGCCGTAGACCACCGCCACCGCGGCCAGCCCGTACCAGTTGCCGAACTGCAGCAGCGCCGCCAGCACCGCCATCACCAGTCCGACGCCGAAGCCAATATACGGGATAAACACCGCCAGCCCGGTGAAGACCCCGACCGGCACGCCGATATCGAAGCCGGCGATGGTCAGCCCGATCGAGTAGATCGCCGCCAGGATCACCATCACCAGGATCTGGCCGCGCAGGTACTGCGACAGCAGCGCGTCGGTCTCGTTGGTCAGCTCGCGCACCTTGGGCACCCAGCGGCGCGGCACCACGCCCTCGATGCGGCGCATCACCATATGCCAGTCCATCATCAGGTAGAACATGACGATGGGCACGATGAAGACGATGCCCGCCACCGCGATCAGCGCCGAGCCCGACATCTTGACGTAGTTCAGCAGCACCACCAGCAGGTCTTCCGGGCTGGCCGCGAAGCGGTCCGACATCATGTTGCGCAGGCCCGGGAAGTCGAAGCGCACGCGCACGCCGAACTCGGCCAGCCGCGGCGATACCACCGAATTGAGCTTCTTCAGCAGGATCGGCAGCTGCTCGCGCACCTGCGGGATCTCGCGCTGGAGCACCGCGATCAGCAGCAGCACCAGCATCACGCAGACCACCGTCAGCAGCAGGATCATCAGCGTCACGCCGATCGCGCGCGGCACGCGGCGGCGCTGCAGCCAGTCCACGCCGGGGTTCAGGATATAGGCGAAGATGAATGCGAACAGGAACGGCGTCAGCACCGGCGCCAGCGCGATAATGGCGGCGAACAGCGCCATGGCCACGACGATCCACAGCAGGATGCGCTTGGCCTCTTGGTTCAGCAGCGGGGCATTCATCGATGGTTGGGGAAGGCGGCAGCGCGTCTCGCGGCGCGATCTCGCCGGAAACTGGAAGCGGGGGGCCTCTATCCGTTAAAATCGCGATTCTACTGGACTCGCGCCCGCCTTCCGATGCCAGGCAACGGAAGCGGTGATGACCCGAGCGCCGAATTCCTCACTTTATTTCCTCCAGGACAAGCAGGTTCCCATGAGCGCATCCCCGACCGCCGGCCAGGCAGGCCTTTCCTACCGCGACGCCGGTGTTGACATCGATGCCGGCGACGCGCTGGTCGACCGCATCAAGCCGTTTGCCAAGCGCACCATGCGCGAGGGCGTGATGGCGGGCATCGGCGGGTTCGGTGCGCTGTTCGAGCTGTCGAAGAAGTTCCAGGAGCCGGTGCTGGTGTCGGGCACCGACGGCGTGGGCACCAAGCTCAAGCTGGCCTTCCAGCTCAACCGCCATGACACCGTCGGCCAGGACCTGGTCGCGATGAGCGTCAACGACATCCTGGTGCAGGGCGCCGAGCCGCTGTTCTTCCTGGACTACTTCGCCTGCGGCAAGCTCGACGTCGATACCGCCGCCACCGTGATCCAGGGCATCGCCCGCGGCTGCGAACTGGCCGGCTGCGCGCTGATCGGCGGCGAGACCGCCGAAATGCCCAGCATGTACCCGGACGGCGAATACGACCTGGCCGGCTTCGCCGTCGGCGCGGTCGAGAAGAAAAAGATCATCGACGGCAGCACCATCACCCCGGGCGACGTGGTGCTGGGCCTGGCCTCTTCGGGCGCGCATTCCAACGGCTATTCGCTGGTGCGCAAGATCATCGAGGTGGCCAAGCCGGACCTGAACGCCGACTTCCACGGCCAGCGCCTGCAGGACGCCATCATGGCGCCGACCCGGATCTACGTGAAGCCGCTGCTGTCGCTGATCGAGACGCTTCCGGTCAAGGGCATGGCCCACATCACCGGCGGCGGCCTGACCGAGAACGTGCCGCGCGTGCTGGCGCAGGAGGTCACGGCGGTGCTGCATCGCGACGCCTGGACGCTGCCGCCGCTGTTCCAGTGGCTGCAGGCGCAGGGCCGCGTCGCCGACGACGAGATGCACCGGGTCTTCAACTGCGGCATCGGCATGGTCGTGATCGTGGCCAGGGAAGACGCCGAACGCGCCATCCGCCACCTGCAGGCCGCCGGCGAAGCCGTGTGGCAGATCGGTGAGATCCGCGAACGTGCCGAGGGCGAGGCCCAGACCATCGTGATCTGACGCGACCTTAGCGCTCCATCCAGAAAACGGCGCATGCCTTCGGGCATGCGCCGTTTTTTTTGTCCGCGCCCCGGCGGATATGCCGCTTAGGTGTTTACCCGGCCCGGTACCACGCTGGTTACCACAGGGACTGCCTTGGTGCATTGCACCAAACTCCAGCATGCACATGCACCACTTCTGACAAACAATATTTTGCTTGATTGTATGGCGGTTTATGGCCTAATGTACTGAGCAAAGGCGCCGCACACGCATGCGGCGTCCGGAGACAACGCCTGTATCCGACGCCGGGACCACGGCGCCCCCAGGCGGGCCAAAGGACCATCGGAGGATCCAACCATGCAAGCAGTCAGCCTCGACGCCGCCGGCAAGACCGGCGCGTCGGCCAACAAGCAATCCGTAGCCCGTGTTGCCGGTGCCAGCCTGGCCGGCACCACGCTCGAGTTCTACGATCACTTCATCTACGGATCGGCCGCCGCGCTGGTCTTCCCCAAGCTGTTCTTCCCGCAGAGCGACCCGCTGACCGCGACGCTGCTGTCCTTTGCCAGCTATGGCGTGGCCTTCGTGGCGCGGCCGCTGGGCGCGGCGATCTTCGGCCACTTCGGCGACAAGATGGGGCGCAAGTCGATCCTGATCATCACCTTGCTGATGATGGGCCTGGCCACCTTCGGCATCGGCCTGCTGCCGACCTATGCGGCCGCGGGCGCGCTGGCGCCGGTGCTGCTGGTGCTGCTGCGCGTGGTGCAGGGCCTGGCGCTGGGCGGCGAGTGGGGCGGGGCGGCGATCATGGTCAACGAGCTCGACCCCGAAGGGAAAAGGCGCGGGATCCTCGGCAGCCTGGTGCAGCTCGCCGCGCCGATCGGCCTGCTGCTCGCCAACGGCGTATTCGCGCTGGTGACCTGGCAGGTATCGGAGGAAGCGTTCCTGAGCTGGGGCTGGCGCGTGCCGTTCCTGCTGTCGGCGCTGCTGGTGGGCGTGGGGCTCTACATCCGCTCCAACGTGCGTGAATCCGGCATGTTCGAGAAGCTGGAAGAGTCGCACGCCGAAGCGCGCGCGCCGATCATGGAAGTGCTGCGCAACTACAAGAAGCAGCTGCTGATCGCCTTCGGCGCCCGGCTGGGCGGCGATATCGCCTTCTATGTGTTCACGCTGTTCCTGCTGTACTTCGTGCCGACCAAGCTGGGCCTGCCCAAGAGCATCGCGCTCAATGCCGTGCTGCTGGGTGCGGTGGCGCAGATCCTGTTCATCCCGGTGGCCGGTTACCTGGCCGACCGCATCGGGCGCCGCCCGGTGCTGATGATCGGCGGCATCGGCGGTGCGGTGTGGGCGTTCGTGTTCTTCGCCCTGGTCAAGACCGGCAGCCCGGCGCTGATCATGCTGGCCTCGTTCGTCGGCATGGTGCTGGTGTCGTTCATGTTCTCGCCGCTGGCGTCGTTCCTGCCCGAGCTGTTCGCCACCCGGGTGCGCGTGACCGGCGCCTCGCTGGGCTTCCAGTTCGCCGGCGTGTTCGGCGGCGCGCTGGCCCCGCTGATCGCCGTGGGCCTGCTCGACCGCTTCGGCACCACCATGCCGGTGGCGCTGTACCTGGCGGCGGTGTGCGCGCTGATCGCGGTGGCAGCGTTCGCGGCGCGTGAAACCGCACGCATGCACCTGTCCGACGCCGACCACTGAAGCGCGGCATCTCTCCTTGTCCTCTCAACCAGACCGTACCGTGAAACAGTTCGACCTCATCATCCGCAACGGCACCGTGGTGACCGCCAGCGACACCATGCAGTGCGATATCGGCATCGCCGGCGGCCGCATCGTGCAGCTTGGCCATGACCTGGGCGACGCCGCGCAGACCATCGACGCCAGCGGCAAGCTGGTGCTGCCGGGCGGCGTCGATGCGCACTGCCACCTGGACCAGCCGATGCCGGACGGCCTGCGCATGGCGGATGACTTCCGCACCGGCTCGGTCTCGGCGGCGTGCGGGGGCACCACCACGGTGATCCCGTTTGCCGCGCAGGAGAAGGGCCATTCGCTGCGCGCCGCGGTGGCCGACTACCATCGCCGCGCCGGCGGCAAATCGGTGGTCGACTACGCCTTCCACCTGATCGTGGCCGACCCGACCGAGGCGGTGCTGAACGACGAGCTGCCGGGCCTGATCCGCGAAGGCTATTCGTCGTTCAAGATCTACATGACCTACGACGACCTCAAGCTGAACGACCGCGAGATCCTGGAGGTACTGTCGGTGGCGCGCCAGGAAGGCGCGCTGGTGATGGTGCATGCCGAGAACTCCGACTGCATCGCCTGGCTGACCGACAAGCTGCAGGCGGCCGGCAATACCGCGCCGAAGTTCCACGCGCTGGCGCGGCCGATGGCGATCGAGCGCGAGGCCACGCATCGCGCCATCACCTTCTCCGAACTGGTCGACGTGCCGATCCTGATCGTCCATGTCTCGGGCAAGGAGGCGGTCGAGCAGATCCGCTGGGCGCGCAACCGCGGCATGAAGATCTTTGCCGAGACCTGCCCGCAGTACTTGTTCCTGACCGCCGAAGACCTGGACCAGCCCGGCTACCACGGCGCCAAGTGCGTGTGCAGCCCGCCGCCGCGCGACCGCAGCAACCAGCAGGTGATCTGGGACGGGCTGGCAGACGGCCTCTTCACCATCTTCTCGTCCGACCATGCACCGTTCCGCTACGAAGACGCGCAGGGCAAGAAGCCCGGCGGCCAGGAAGTCCCGTTCCAGTACATCCCCAACGGCATTCCCGGACTGGAGACGCGGCTGCCGCTGCTGTTCTCGGCAGGCGTCGCGGGCGGCCGCATCTCGGTCAACCAGTTCGTCGCGCTGACCTCGACCAACCCGGCCAAGCTCTACGGCCTGCATCCGCGCAAGGGCACCATCGCCATCGGCGCCGATGCCGACCTGGCGATCTGGGATCCGCAGCGCGAAGTGACGATCCGCAATGCGGATCTGCACCATGCGGTCGACTACACCCCGTATGAAGGCCTGCGCGTGACCGGCTGGCCGGTGACCACGCTGGTGCGCGGCAAGGTGGTGGCGCACGAGGGCGAGGTGATGGCGCAGGCCGGCCACGGCGAGTTCCTGCCGTGCGGCCTGCCCGAAATGGCGCGGCCGCGCTACCGCACCTCGGGCGGCAGCCTTTGATCACCGCCTGGCGCGACTGAAGCCTTGACCGACACTGCAGACATGGAACTGACCAATCGCCTCGACGCCGCCACCATCGCGGCCCGCGTCGCCGCCGGGCGCCTCGATCCCGCCGACGTTGTCGCGGCGTTCCAGGCCCGCATCGCGGCGCGCAACGACCAGCTCAACGCCGTCTTCGAACAACGCCAGGAACTGGTCGAGGCCGACCTGGCACAGCTGCGCGTCCGCCTGGCGCAGGGCGAGCGCCCGCTGCTGGCGGGGGTGCCGGTGATCGTCAAGGACGTGATCTGGAGCCGGGGCCGGCGCGTGACGCAGGGCTCGCAGCTGTACCGCGACTTCATCGCGCCCGCCGACGCGATCGCGGTCGAGCGCCTGCGCCGCGCGGGCGCGATCGTGCTCGGCATGGGCAACACCTCGGAGTTCGCCTGCAAGGGCCTGACCACCAACAAGGTCTACGGCCTGACGCGCCATCCGCTCGATGCCACGCTGACCGCGGGCGGCTCGTCGGGCGGCTGCGCGGTGGCGGTGGCGGCCGGGATGGCGCCGCTGGCGCTGGGCACCGATGGCGGCGGCTCCAGCCGGCGCCCGCCCGCGCACGCCGGCGTGGTCGGCTTCAAGCCCTCGTACGGCGCGATTCCGGACGCCATCGGCTTCGCCCACGCCTTCAACGGTATCCAGGTGATGGCGCCGATCACCCGCACCGTCGCCGATGCCGAGCTGATGTTCGATGCGCTGGCCGGCGCCGATCCGCGCGACCCCGATACGCTGGGGTTCGCGCCGGGCGCGGCGCGGCCGCTGCATACGCTGAAGATTGCGGTCAGCCCGCGGCTGGGGCTGGACACGCCGGTCGACGACGACGTCGCGCAGGCCTTCGAGCAGGCCGTGGCCCGGCTGCAGGCCGCCGGGCTGAGCATCGAGCGCGCCGACCCGGCGTGGCCGAAGGGCGCCGACGAGGCCGCGCTGATGCCGCTGCAGCATGTCGGCCTGGCCCATCTCTATGGCGACGCCTGGCGCCGCGACCCGGACGTGTTCGATGCCGACATCGCGCGCCAGATCGAGCGCGGCCTGGCCTGGAGCGGTGCCGACGTGGCGCGCGCACGCGACGCCAGCCGCCAGATCGCGCTGGCGCTGGCCGGTTTCTTCACCCGCCATGACCTGCTGCTGTGCCCGACCACGCCGTGCGTGGCCTGGCGCAACGACCGCCTGGGGCCGGAGCGCATCGGCGGCGTCGCGGTGGAGCCGCGCGCGCACGCGGTGTTCACGCCGTTCTTCAACCATGCGCTGGCGCCGGCGATCTCGGTGCCTTGCGGCAGCGGCCGCGACGGCTTGCCGGTCGGCCTGCAGATCGCCGGCCCGCGCGGCGCCGACCGCAACGTGCTGGCCGCCGCGCGGCTGGCCGAAAGCGTGCTGGCCTCTTTAGTCAACCCTGCCTGATCCCTGACATGCGAATCCTTGTCCTGAACCCCAACACCAGCGAAGGCATCACCGCGCGCCTGATGGCCGCCGCCACCGAGGCCGCCGCGCCCGGCACCGAGCTGGTGCCGCTGACCGCGAGCCGCGGCGTGCCCTATATCGCCACCCGTGCCGAGGCGCAGATCGGCGGCGCGATCGCGCTGGAAATGCTGGCCGAGCATCACGGCCAGTTCGACGCGGCGATCATCGCCGCCTTCGGCGATCCCGGCCTGATGGGCGCGCGCGAGCTGTTCGACCTGCCGGTGGTGGGCATGGCCGAGGCCGCGATGCTGTCCGCCTGCATGCTGGGGCGGCGCTTTGCCATCGTCACCTTCGCGCGGGCACTGGGCCCGTGGTATGAGGAATGCGTCGACATGCATGGCCTGCGTGGCCGGCTGGCCGGCATCCGCATGCTCGACGGCAGCTTTGCCTCGGTGTCGGACGTGCAGGAAGAGAAGGAGGCCGTGCTGGTGGAGCTGGCCAACCGCGCGGTGGTGGAGGACGAGGCCGACGTGGTGATCCTGGCCGGCGCGCCGCTGGCCGGGCTGGCCGCGCGCGTGCGCGACCGCATTCCGGTGCCGGTGGTCGACCAGATGGCCGCCGCCGTCAAGCAGGCCGAGGCGCTGGTCGCGCTGCAGCCGCGCAAGGCCACCGCGGGCACGTTCCGCCGCCCCGATGCCAAGCCCACGCTGGGTTTGCCCGCGGCGCTGGCCGCGCGCATCGAGCACCGCTAGGCCGCGCGGCGCTCTTTTCCTGTGCTAACGCCGCGGCTCAGACCGCGGCGAACACCGCTTCCAGGTCGACCTTTTCCTCGGCCGGCAACTCCAGCCGCAGCGTGCTTTCGACGTGGCCGAGGTGCTCGGCCATCAGCCGCGCGGCGCGCTCGCCGTCGCCGGCTTCCAGCGCATCGACGATGTCGTCGTGCTCGTGGTGCGGGCACGACGGCACCCCCGGCGCGTCATACAGCGCGATGATCAGGCAGGTCAGCGAGCACAGTTCGCGCATGTACTTGCCGAGGTACTGGTTGCCCGTCATTTCCGCCAGCTTGCAGTGGAACTCGCCCGACAGCCGGATGATGGCGCGGCGGTCGTTGCTGTCGCGCGCCTGCGCTTCCTGGCGCGTGGTCTCGCGCAGCGCGCGCACGCCCCTGGCGCTGATCGCGCCGGCGAGGTTGCGCACCAGCGCGGGCTCCAGCAGGTGGCGCGAATGCAGCACCTGGCGCGCTTCGGCCACGCTCGGGCTGGAAACGAAGGTGCCGCGGTTGGGATGCACGGTCAGCACGCCCTCGTGCGCCAGCCTGGCGAAGGCCAGCCGCACCTTGGTGCGGCTGACGCCGAACACGCCGCCGAGCTTTTCCTCGACCAGCTTGGTGCCCGGCGGCAGCCGGTGCTCCCAGATCGCGGTCAGGATGCGGTCGGCGATTTCCTCGACCGATGCGCCGCGCGCGCCGTCCGCGTCGGTGTCAGGGATACCGTCGGCGGGCTTGGCAGGCTGTTCGGCTTTGGTGCGTGGCATGGCGGTTGGCGCGGTCCGAAAAAAAGACAGTTGGTGCTGTCATTGTATGGCGGTTTAGCATCAAGTGTATAACACCGATGCGGACCGGTTGCCTGCTTATTTGGCGCCGAGCTTGTCCAGTGCGGCGCCGGTCACGCGGCAGATGCGCCAGTCGGGCAGCACGTCGGCGCCCATGGCCTGGTAGAAATCGATCGACGGCTGGTTCCAGTCCAGCACCGACCATTCGAAGCGGCCGCAGCCGCGCTCCACTGCAAGCGCGGCCAGGTGCTTGAGCAAGGCCTTGCCCAGGCCGTGGCCACGCCAGGCCGGGTCGACATACAGATCTTCCAGGTAGAGGCCGGGCCTGGCGAGGAAGGTCGAGAAGTTGTGGAAGAAGAGCGCAAAGCCGACCGCCTTGCGGCCCGATCTTGCGTCGACATCGGCGTCGACATCGGCGTCGACATCGGCATCGACATCGGCATCGACTTCCACCAGCACGGCCTCGGCATGCGGCTTGGCGCCGAACAGCGCGGCCTCGATTTTCTGCGGCGTGGCTTCGACGAGATGCGCCAGCTTTTCGTATTCGGCCAGCGCCAGGATCAGGTTGAACAGGGTTTCGCTGTCGGCAGCGGTGGCGGGGCGCAGCGTGAAGGTGGGCTTGGACATGCGGGTCGGCCTGGCAGAGTTCGGGAACCGGGAATTATCGCCTGTCCGTCACGCGCCATGCCAGCGTGGATGCCCCCCGGATCAGTGCCCGAAATCCGCCAGCCTGCGCACCTGGTCGACATAATCGGGCGCCAGGCAATCCACCACCAGCCGCTCGGGCGTGCTGCGCAGCCAGGTCAGCTGGCGCTTGCACAGCTGGCGCGTGGCGGCGATGCCGCGCTCGCGCATGGCGGCAAAGTCAGCGTCGCCGTCCAGGTATTCCCACACCTGACGGTAGCCGACGCAGCGGATCGACGGCAGCCCCGGGTGCAGGTCGCCGCGCGCGCGCAGCCGCTCGACCTCTTCGATAAAGCCGTGCGCCAGCATCGCGTCATAGCGCTGCGCGATGCGCGCATGCAGCGCCAGCCGGTCGGACGGCTCGAGCGCGATCACGCGGTAGCGCTGGTCGGCCGCGCCGGCAAAGGTGCGGCCCTCGGCCTGGCGCGCCAGCAGTGCCGACATCGGCTGGCCGGACAACCGGTGGATTTCCAGCGCGCGCTGGATGCGCTGCGCATCATTGGGTGCGAGCCGGGCCGCGGTGACCGGGTCGACCTCGGCCAGCATCGCGTGCAATGCCGGCCAGCCGCGTTCGGCGGCAAGCTGGTCCAGTTCGGCGCGCAGCGCGGCGTCGGCCTGCGGCAGGTCGTTGAGTCCCTGCGTCAGCGCCTTGTAATACAGCATGGTGCCGCCGACGATCAGCGGCACGTGGCCGCGTGCGCGGATCTGCCCGATCAGCCGCCGGGCATCGGCGACGAACTGCGCGGCCGAGTAGCTGTCGGCCGGGTCGATGATGTCGATCAGGTGGTGCGGCGCCGCCGCCAGTTCTTCGCGCGTGGGCTTGGCGGTGCCGATATCCATGTCGCGGTACACCAGCGCAGAGTCCAGGCTGATGATCTCCACCGGCGCGTCGGCCGCCAGCGCCAGCGCGGCGGCGGTCTTGCCCGACGCGGTGGGGCCGAGCAGGCAGACCACGGGCGGGTGTGCGGCGCAATCGTGGGGAACGGCGGACATCGGCAAGCCTTGAATCGAAGAAGCGTGCGCGCGGCTCATTGCCCGCGCAGGAACAGCCGGTCGAGCTCGGTCACGGTCAGCTGCACCCAGGTGGGCCGGCCGTGGTTGCATTGGTCGGCGCGCTCGGTCTGCTCCATCTGGCGCAAGAGCGCGTTCATTTCCTCGACCGTGAGCTTGCGGTTGGCGCGCACCGCGCTGTGGCAGGCCAGCGTGGCGAGCAGTTCGTTGCGGCGCTCGGCCAGCACGCGCGAGCCGCCGTAGGCGTGCAGGTCGCGCAGCACGTCGCGCGCCAGCGCCTCGGCATCGGCCTGCTGCAGCAGCGCCGGCACCGCGCGCACCGCCAGCGTGGTCGGCGATACGGGGGCGATATCGAAGCCCAGCAGCGTCAGCGTGTCCTGGTGTTCCTCGGCCACGCCGATCTCGACCGGGCTGGCGGACAGCGTGACCGGGATCAGCAGCGGCTGCACGGCCAGCTCGCGCGCGTCCAGTGCGGCCTTGATCTGCTCGTAGAGGATGCGCTCGTGCGCCGCGTGCATGTCGACCAGCACCAGTCCGCGTGCGTTCTGCGCCAGCACGTAGATGCCGTGCAGCTGTGCGATGGCATAGCCGAGCGGGTGTGCGTCGGCGGCGCCAGTCTCGTCGGACGCCGGCGCTGGCGGCAGCCGGTCCAGCAGGCCGGGCGGATCGCCGGCGCGCGCGGCCTGGGCGTCGGCCAGCCACGCTGGCGGTTGCGCCGACGCGCCGGCCCAGCCTCCGGTTGCTGGCGCGCCATAGGGGCGTGCCGCCGGCGCGCTGGCCTCGCGCACCATGCCCAGGTAGGCCTGGCGCGGCTGGGCGATGCCCAGCTCGGTCTGCCGGGCCGCGGAATAGTTGATCCACTGGCCCGGGCCGCCAGCGCCAGGCCGCGCGGCAGCCGCCGGTGTCGCGGCGCCAGCGGGCGGCGTGATCTCGCCGTCGGCATCGGTATGCAGGCTGTCGCCGTTGGCGCCGGCCTGGCGTGCCAGGCAGCGCTGCACCGCGTGGTAGACAAACTGGTGCACGGCGCGCGATTCGCGGAAGCGTACTTCGATCTTGGACGGGTGCACGTTGACGTCGACCATCTCCGGCGGCAGGTCCAGGCACAGCACGTAAGACGGGAAGCGGTCGCCGTGCAGCACGTCCTGGTAAGCGCTGCGCACCGCATGGTTGAGCAGCTTGTCGCGCACGAAGCGGCCGTTGACAAAGAAGTACTGCTGGTCCGGCCGCCCGCGCGAGGCGGTGGGCAGCCCGGCAAAGCCGTACAGGCTGAGCGTGTCGGCGTGCTCGTCCAGCGCCAGCCGGGCGCGGGCGAAGTCCTGGCCCAGCACCTGCGCGGTGCGGGTGGCGACATCGCCGGCATTCCAGTGCTCGAGCGGCTTGCCGTTGTGGTGGACCGAGATGGTCACGTCCGGCCGCGCCAGCGCCACGCGCCTGACCATCTCCAGGCAGTGGCCCAGCTCGGTTTGTTCGGTCTTGAGGAACTTTCTGCGCGCCGGCGTGTTGAAGTAGAGGTGCTGCACGTCGACGGTGGTGCCGACGCCGCCGGATGCGGGTTGCAGCGCGCCGGAGTCGGCGCTGACCTGGGTCGCATGGGCGTCGGCCGCGGTGCGGCTGGTCAGCGACATCTGCGACACCGAGGCGATCGAGGCCAGTGCCTCGCCGCGGAAGCCCAGCGTCAGCACCGATTCGAGTTCGTCGAGCGAGGCGATCTTGCTGGTGGCGTGCCGCATCAGCGCCACCGGCAGCTCGGCGGCGGGGATGCCGCAGCCGTTGTCGGTGATGACGATGCGCCGCACGCCGCCTTCCTCCAGCCGGATGCCCAGCTGCGTGGCGCCGGCATCGAGCGCGTTTTCCAGCAGTTCCTTGACCACCGAAGCCGGCCGTTCCACCACTTCGCCGGCGGCGATCTGGCTGATGAGCTGGTCCGGCAGTGGCCGGATCGGGCGCGGCTGCTGGGTGGTGCGCAAGGCGGTGCTGGAAGGGGAGGCTGGCATCCGGCGATTATACGTGGACGTTCCCCCACGCAGACGGGTTGCGGAGGTGGGGGAAAGGCGCGGCCGCTCTTGTATGATTCAGGCCATGGGCGGCGTGGATCGGACACCGGCCGCATGGAACGAAACCGTCAAACCATCACACGGGGAACGACTTGGATCTCGCTTTGCAGCTCATCGACATGCTGGTGCATGTCGACAAATACCTCGGCACGGTCATCGACCAGTACGGCCACTGGGTCTATGCCATCCTGTTTCTGATCGTTTTCGCCGAGACCGGGCTGGTGGTGCTGCCGTTCCTGCCGGGCGATTCGCTGCTGTTTATCGCCGGCGCCTTCTGCGCGACCGGCGCGATGAACGAATGGGTGCTGATCGGCCTGCTGCTGGTGGCGGCGATCACGGGCAATACCGTCAACTATTGGGTGGGCAGCTGGATCGGGCCCAAGGTGTTCGACCACCAGTGGCGCTTCCTGGACCAGGATGCCCTGCGCCGCACCCATGACTTCTATGAGCGGCACGGCGGCAAGACGCTGGTGATGGCGCGCTTCGTGCCGATCGTGCGTACCTTCGCGCCGTTCGTGGCCGGGGTCTCGCAAATGACGTTCGCGCGCTTCCAGATGTTCAACGTGCTCGGCGCGGTGGCATGGGTGGTCGGGCTGGTCTTTGCCGGCTATTTCTTCGGCAACCTGCCGTTCATCCGCCAGTACCTGAACCTGATCGTGCTCGCCGGCATCGGCGCGGCCGTGGTGCCGCTGGTGCTGGGCGGCCTGTGGAAGCTGGTGCGCGGCAACCGCCGCCGGCCCACGCGCGTCGAGCGCTAAACCGGGGTCAGCCAGGCCGCGTCAGCTGAGGCTGCGGCTCATCATCCGCAGCGCGGGCATGCGTTCGCGGATCTGGCCGATATCTGCGGCATCGGGGCGGGCCCGGACATAGGCTTCCAGGTCGGCCAGCGCGGGGCGGAAGCACTCCAGGTTGGCATAGGCCAGGCCCCGGTCGCGCACTTCTTCGATTGAGCCCGGCAGCAGGATCACCAGCCGGTTCTGCACCGCCAGCAGCCGCTGCCAGCGCGACTCCTGCAGATAGATCGCCTTCAGATTGCGCAGCATGCGCGCGATGATCTCGCGATGGCTGGCCGCGCGCAGGAACAGGCCCAGCGGCACCTGGCTGGCGTCGCTGATGCCCTCGCGCTCCAGGTACGGGTCCAGCATCTCCTGCAACTGTTCCTTCGACAGGGTCTCGCCGGTGAGCGGGTCCAGTATCACTTCGCCGGCCGGGATCGTCATGCGCAGCAGGAAATGGTTGGGGAACGACACGCCCTTTAGCGGCAGGCCGATCTGCTGGCCCAGCTCCATGTGCAGTACCGCGAGCGAGATCGGGATGCCGCGGCGCTGGCGCAGCACCACGTTCAGGTAGGAGTTGTCCGGGTCGTAGTAGTCGTTCGCGTTGGCGCCGAAGCCGAGATCGCGATAGAAGAAATGGTTCAGCAGCCGCAGCCGCTGGATCGCGGGGGTGCCTTCGGCAATCCGGCGCTTCAGCCGCAGCGCCAGCACGTCCAGCGCCGCCAGCTCGCCCTGCAGGTCCAGGTCGGGGTAGGCGTCCTGCGCGATGGACAGCGCGGTCTCGGTCAGCGGGATGCCGTTTTCGTCGGCCACGAGGCTGGCGAAATAATCCAGGACTTTGGTGGATGTCATGTCGGTTTCCCGGTGCAGCCGCCGGCACCGCGCGCAGCGTGGGTCGCCATGGCCAGGCGGTCAGCTGGCCATGGCAGTTGCGGTTGACCCATCAGCCGGCCCGGCGCCTGAAGGCAGAGTAGCGCAGTCCCATGAGCCACAGTGTACCGAAGTAGACCACCGCTGCAAGTACCAGGCACGAAGCCAGCAGCGCGATGCGCAGCAGCGGCGTCGCGCCCAGGCCGATCCAGTCGAAGCTGCGCGCGAACCAGAGCAGCATGCCGGACAGCAGCAGCACCGAGGCGCTCAGCTGCGCCAGGAACAGCCACCAGCCCGGCGCCGGCCGGTACAGGCCGCGCCGGCGCAGGCCGAAGAACAGCAGCAGCGCATTGAGCGTGGCCCCGGCACTGATCGACAGCGCCAGCCCGGCATGGCCGATCCAGGGCACGAACGCGACGTTGCAGGCCTGCGTGACCACCAGCACCACCAGCGCGATCTTGACCGGCGTGCGGATATCCTGGCGCGCATAGAAGCCGGGCGCGAGGATCTTGATCGCAATCAGCCCCAACAGGCCCACGCCGTACGAGACCAGCGCCTGGCGCGTCATCTCGACCGCGTGGGCGTCGAACTTGCCGTAGTTGAACAGCACCGCGGTCAGCGGCGCGCCGAATACGAACAGCCCCACCGCGCACGGCACCGCCAGCAGGAAGGTCAGGCGCAGGCCCCAGTCGAGCAGGTTCGAATACTCGGCATGGTCGCCCGCGGCATTGGCCCTGGACAGGCTTGGCAGCAGGATCGTCCCCAGCGCGACGCCCAGCAGCGCGGTGGGGAATTCCATCAGCCGGTCGGCATAGGTCAGGTACGAGACGCTGCCCGCCGCCAGCCGCGACGCGATATTGGTATTGATGATCAGGCTGATCTGCGCCACCGACACCGCCAGCAGCGCCGGCCCCATCTGGCGCAGGATGCGCCGCACGCCGGGGTCGGACCACGCCGCGCGCAGGTTGAAGCGGATGCGCGGCATCACCCCCAGGCGCCGCAGTGCCGGCACCTGGATTGCCAGCTGCAGCACGCCGCCGACCAGCACGCCCCACGCCTGCGCGTAGATCGGCTGCTCCATGTGCGGGCCGACGAACAGCGCCGCCACGATCAGGCACAGGTTGAGCAGCACCGGCGTGAAGGCCGGCACCGCGAACTTGCGCCAGGTATTGAGGATGCCCGACGCCAGCGCCACCAGCGAGATCAGCCCGATATACGGGAACATCACCCGCGTCATGAACACGGCCGCGGTATAGGTTTCGGCCTGCCCGCGAAAGCCCGTGGCCACCACCGTCATCACCAGCGGCGCGCCGATCACGCCCAGCAGCGACACGGCCATCAGCACCCACGTCATCACGGTGGCGACGGCATCGATCAGGGCCTTGGTCGGAGCGTCGCCGCGCTGGGTGTGGTATTCGCCCAGGATCGGCACGAAGGCCTGCGAAAATGCGCCCTCGCCGAAGATGCGGCGCAGCAGGTTGGGGATGCGGAAGGCCACGTTGAACGCGTCGGTCATGTCCGACGCGCCGAAGGCGCGGGCGATCAGGATCTCGCGCACCAGGCCGGTGATGCGCGAGAGCATCGTCAGGCTGCTGATGGTGGCGAGCGCTTTGAGCAGGTTCAAGATGCGGACGGGTGCGGGAAGGTGGACCGGTGCCGTCGGCACCGCGGGCTCCTTTGAGACGCGGTCCGGGCAGTAAAGTTGCCGGCGCGCCACGTGGCCCGGCACGATGTGGCGCTTATTATACGGATCACGTCCCCGCGCCCGGCCCTGCGCCGGCAAAGTCCCAGCGGTCTTGTCACGTGCGCCGGCATCTGTGTATAATTGCCGATTCACAAGGACAGTTGCGTTCCGGATTCGTGTGTCAGTGCATCCCGGGTCGCTCGATATGACTTAATTGTTGTGTCCCCCGCGGCACGCATCTGAATTCAGGATATTTTTTACATGGCAAATTCCGCACAAGCCCGCAAGCGCGCCCGCCAGGCCGTTGCCCAGAACGCTCACAACTCCAGCCTGCGCTCGCGTCTGCGTACCGCCGTCAAGGCCGTCCGCAAGGCCATCGACGCTGGCGACAAGGCCGCTGCCGCCGAGATCTTCAAGAACTCGCAAGCCGTGATCGACAGCATTGCCGACAAGAAGATCGTGCACAAGAACAAGGCTGCACGTCACAAGTCGCGCCTGTCGGCCGCCATCAAGTCGATGGCTGCCTGATCCCTGCCCGGGCCGCCCAGGCGGTCCAGCAGCGGCGGGTGCCCAGGCATCCG
>NZ_LT976853.1:2965535-3001482 GCF_900249755.1 Cupriavidus taiwanensis | reverse complement strand
CCAATAAAAAAGCTCGTCGGATGACGAGCTTTTTGCTTTCCGGCGCCGCGCCGCCGGGCTTATCGCCGGGATTATTCGAGCGAGCAGGCTTCCACCAGCTGCAGGTTGTTGTCGCGGGCGAAGTTCAGCACGAAGTCCAGCGCCTTGGGTTCGATGTCGCGCAGGCGCACATCCACCACCACGCATTTGACGTTGCCGGCAAAGATCGGCCGCACGTAGGGCGAGTAGGTCAGGCGCGGATCGCCGCTGTCGCCTTCGGGGCGGAACTGTGCCATTACGCCGCACAGTCGTTCAGCCCAGTCGCTCGGGCGGAAGGTCTTGCCTTCCTTGGTAATGCCTTGGATAAAGTATTCGCGAACGTTGGGGTTCATGAGGCTGGACACTGCGGGTGAGGCGGATGACTCGACGGTAAGCCCGCTGGACGGGGGCGCCCGTTTGACGCGGCCGGGACGCGATTGGTTCGCGCTGGTTCCAGCCGGAAGGCGGGGCGTCGGTGTCCTGCAGGGGCACTTTTGATGCCGGCGGCGGGCACTGGCATGGGTATGCCGGGCCCCGCGTGAATCAGCCAGTATTATATCTTATATAAGAGTTGCGCATAAGGGCGATATCCTGTCAGGAAGCTGTCAGCGCAACACTGCGGCGGGCCGTGGCCGGGTTGATCCGGGCTCGCCAAAGCAGAAATAATCCCTTATGATCCTTGCAGTTAAATTGCGTATGCGACGCGAAAGGCGGCTCCGCGGCGCGCTTGGGTCATGAACAGTTCGAGGCAACAGTTCGTGACGGCGCGTCCCCACCGAGCCGCCTTCTTTGTTTTATGAGCTCAACCCCGATCAAGCATTACCTCCAGTTCAGCGACTTCACTCCCGACGAGTACGAGTACCTGCTGGACCGCGCGCGGATCCTGAAGGCCAAGTTCAAGAACTACGAGACCTGGCATCCGCTGCATGACCGCACGCTGGCCATGATCTTCGAGAAGAATTCCACGCGTACGCGCCTGTCGTTCGAAGCCGGCATCCACCAGCTGGGCGGCCACGCGGTGTTCCTGAACACGCGCGACTCGCAGCTGGGCCGCGGCGAGCCGATCGAGGATGCGGCGCAGGTGATCTCGCGCATGGTCGACATCATCATGATCCGCACCTTCGGCCAGGACATCATCGACCGCTTCGCCGCGCATTCGCGCGTGCCGGTGATCAATGGCCTGACCAACGAATACCACCCGTGCCAGGTGCTGGCCGACGTCTTCACCTATATCGAGCAGCGCGGCAGCATCCGCGGCAAGACGGTGGCGTGGATCGGCGATGCCAACAATATGGCGTACACCTGGATCCAGGCCGCCGAGCGGCTGGGCTTCACCTTCCATTTCTCGGCGCCCCCCGGCTACCAGCTCGATCCGGCCATGGTGCCGGCGACCGCCGCCAGCCTGGTCAAGGTCTTCGACGACCCGCTCGCGGCCTGCCAGGGCGCCAGCCTGGTCACCACCGACGTCTGGACCAGCATGGGCTTCGAGGCCGAGAACGACGTGCGCAAGCGCGCCTTCAAGGACTGGATGGTCACCACCGCGATGATGGACCGCGCCGAGCCCGACGCGCTGTTCATGCACTGCCTGCCGGCGCACCGCGGCGAGGAAGTCGAAGCCGCCGTGATCGACGGCCCCAAAAGCGTGGTCTGGGACGAGGCGGAAAACCGCCTGCACGTGCAGAAGGCGCTGATGGAATACCTGCTCTGCGGCCGCTACTGAGCGCGCCCGGAGTGAACAGGGGAGGGGCCGTTCTGGCCCCTCTTTTTACGTCTTTCGCAAGAAACCCAAGGAGATGGAAGTGAGCCAGTTCGACAACGTATCGGTCGTCAAGAAAGCCAACCTGTATTTCGACGGCAAATGCGTGAGCCACACCGTGCTGTTCCCGGACGGCACCCGCAAGACGCTCGGCGTGATTTTCCCGGCGTCGCTGACGTTCAACACGGGGGCGCCCGAGATCATGGAAATCAACGCCGGCAGCTGCCGCGTGCGCCTGGCCGGTTCGGAAGACTGGCAAACGTACGGCGCCGGCCAGCAGTTCAGCGTGCCGGGCAACAGCAGCTTCGATATCGAGGTGCAGGAAACGCTGGACTACGTCTGCCACTTCGCGTGACAGGCGTGGCGGGCCAGTGCTGACCCGCCGGTTTTACAGCACTACCGGTTCCGGTTCGATGCGCACGCCGTAGCGGGCCTGCACGGTATCGGCGATGCGGTTGGCAAGCGCCAGCAGCATCGCGCCGGTGCCGCCGCCGTGGTGCACCAGCACCAGCGCCTGCTTGCCATAGACGCCCACCGGGCCGTCGCTCACGCCCTTGAAGCCGCAGCGGTCGATCAGCCAGCCGGCCGCCAGCTTGTAGCTGCCGTCCGGCTGCGCATAGCTGACCAGGTCCGGATGCGCCTGCAGCAAGACGTCGCGCTGCGCGGCGCTGACCAGCGGGTTCTTGAAGAAGCTGCCGGCATTGCCCAGCTGCGCGGGATCGGGCAGCTTGCGCGAGCGGATCGCGACCACGGCGTCGCGGATGGTTGCGGCAGTGGGCGTGGCCTGCCCGTCCAGCTCCCGCGCCAGTTCGCCGTAGGCCAGCACCGGCTGCCATGCCCTGGGCAGGCGCAGCGTTACCGCGGTAATGATGTAGCGCCCGGCGCCGGCGCGCTTGAACAGGCTGTCGCGATAGCCGAACTCGCACGCCTGCAGGTCCAGCCAGACGAAGGTGCCGGCCTGGCGGTCATAGGCGCGCACGCCGGCGAAGCGCTCGCGCAGTTCCACCCCGTAGGCACCGATGTTCTGGATCGGGGCCGCGCCGGCGGTGCCCGGGATCAGCGCCAGGTTTTCCAGCCCCGGCATGCCGTCGGCGATGGTGCGGTTGACCAGCGCGTTCCAGTTCTCGCCGGCACCCACGGTGACCAGCCAGGCATCGCCGCCGTCAGTGGTGGCTTCGGCCTGGTAGCCCGGAATTTCCATCAGCAGCACCAGCGCGTCGAGATCGCCGGTCAGCACGACGTTGCTGCCGCCACCCAGCACCACCAGCGGCAGCCCTTGGGCGCGCGGGTCGGCCAGGGCCGCGGTCAGGTCGGCCTCGCTGCGCACATGCACCGCAAAGCGCGCGCGCGCATCGAATCCGAATGTATTGTGGCGACGCAGGGGATAGAATTCGTGGAAATCTGCCATGCAAGGGAAAGGTGACGCGGCCGCCGCTGGTGCGCAGGCAACCCGGAACTGCGAGGTTGGCTGGATTATACGGAAGCCGCCGTGCGCGGCCGGCTTCCGGGCATACGGATCACAAGGAGAATGCAATGCCGTCGTTTGACGTAGTGTGCGAAGCGAATATGGTCGAGGTGAAGAACGCCGTCGAGCAGGCCAACAAGGAAATCTCGACGCGCTTCGATTTCAAGGGCTCCGACGCCCGGGTCGAGCACAAGGAAAACGAACTGACCGCCTTTGCCGACGATGATTTCAAGCTGGACCAGGTCAAGGACGTGCTGATCAGCAAGATGGCCAAGCGCAACGTCGACGTGCGCTTCCTCGATTACGGCAAGACCGACAAGATCAGCGGCGACAAGGTCAAGCAGGTGATCACCATCAAGAAGGGCGTGACCGGCGACCTTTCCAAAAAGATCGTGCGCATGATCAAGGACAGCAAGCTCAAGGTACAGGCCAGCATCCAGGGCGACGCGGTGCGCGTGTCAGGCACCAAGCGCGACGACCTGCAGAACGTGATCGCCATGCTGCGCAAGGATGTGTCCGAGGCACCGCTGGACTTCAACAACTTCCGCGACTGAGTCTGCGACTGAATCGCGCCCGCAGCCGCCGTCAGCGCGGCTGCGGCAACCCTCCGATCTTCGCGCCGGCCTTGATGCCCTTCTGCGCGAACCACCCCTGGTTCATTTCCAGCGCATAGCGGACCGCCGCCTTCGGGCAATGGTTGTTTTCGGTGCGCGGGGCCATGTCTTCGATATTGACGATGGTGCCGTCGTCGGCGAGGAATGCGATCGACAGCGGCAGCTCGGTATTGCGCATCCAGAAGCAGTGGCCCGCCTTCTGCTCGAACACGAACAGCATGCCCGCATTGGGCGCCATCGACTTCCGGTACATCAGCCCTTGCTCGCGCGCGGCGGGCGTGGCGGCGACTTCGGCCTGGATCGCATACATGCCCGCGGTCAGCGGCGCCACCGGCAGCGCGCCTTGTGCGTTGGCAACACCGCCCGCCAGTGCGGCGAGCACGAAGCAGCAGCGCGAGGTCAGGGTCTTCGACAACAGGGGCATGATGGTCAGTCCGGGGAGGGCACGGCGTCGGGCAGCCGCAAGCATAACGCACCTGCATCCGCGGCGGCGCGCAACAAAAAAGGCAGGCGCCGGGGTGGCGGCCTGCCTCGCTTTCACTGCCGGCACACCGTGCCGCAGCGGCATCAGCGCCTATTACGCGGCCGGCGCGGCGGCGGCAGCGGTTTCCTTCTTCTTGCTGTGCTTCTTGTGGGTAGCCTTCTTCTTGGCGGTCTTCGGGGCTTCCTTGGTGGCCGCGGGTGCCGCGGTTGCCGCGGGATCGGCAGCGGCAGGCGCCGCGGCCTGGGCGAAGGCGCCGGTGGCGAACAGGCCGACAACCAGTGCAGCGATCAGTTTTTTCATGGCGTATTACCTCGAAGGATAAGAACAGTCGGGACAGTTGTGACGCGTGGGTAGACGTGTCCCCGACAAGAACGAGGCCACTGTCGCCAGCGTTGACGGTCTATTTGTTAGCTTTTGTAACGTAAGCGCCGCTTGGCGTCGTTCGCCTGTCTGGTCCTGGAGACATGAGCACGCGGCGACGGGTTGGCGCGTGCGGCCGGCGTCGCCAGCGCAAGACCCGCATCGGCGAGCGGTACCTCGCAGCTCTGCCCGGGTGCCAGGCCCAGCGCGCGCAGGTCGATCGCGCCGATCGCCACCCGGATCAGCCGCAGCGTGGGAAACCCGACCGCCGCTGTCATGCGCCGCACCTGGCGGTTCCTGCCCTCGCGGATTTTCAGTTCCAGCCATGCCGTCGGGATCGCGGCGCGGAAGCGCACCGGCGGGTGGCGCGGCCATAGCCAGTCCGGGGCGTCGATGGCACGTACCGCCGCCGGCCGGGTCACGAAATCGCCCAGGTCGACCCCGGCGCGCAAGCGGGCCAGGGCCTCTGCATCGGGAATTCCCTCAACTTGTGCCAGGTAGGTCTTTTCGAGCTTGTGGCGCGGGTCGGCGATGCGTGCCTGCAGTGCGCCATCGTCGGTCAGCAGCAGCAAGCCCTCGCTGTCGGCGTCGAGCCGCCCGGCCGGATAGACGCCGGGCATGGACACGCAAGACGCCAGCGTCGGGCGCGTCGGGTGTTCCGAGAACTGGCTCATGGTGCCAAACGGCTTGTTCAGGGCAATCAGGGTCATGGGGCGCAAGTATGCCGCAGCGGCGCGCGGGCGGGCCGGCCGCGGCGCCGGGTCGGGGTCCGGCCCGATTGGCGGATGATGAAAAATTGCTGCATAATATAAAATTAGTCTTGTGTCTTATATAAGACTGAAGCCGCTCAGGCATGGCGCCGTCATGATGCAGGGCAGTATGGGCGGGCGCCCAGGCCCGCTACAATGCACAGCGCCATCTCCCCGAATCTCGCCGCGCGGCCACGAACCGGCGGCAGTCACAACCGTTCCGTACTGGAGACGTCATGTACCAACACATCAAGGTTCCGGCAGGCGAAAAGATCACGGTCAACCAGGATTTCTCGCTGAATGTCCCGGACAATCCGATCATTCCTTATATCGAAGGCGACGGTACGGGCCTCGATATCACCCCGGTGATGATCAAGGTGGTCGATGCGGCCGTGGCCAAGGCCTACGGCGGCAAGCGCAAGATCGCCTGGATGGAGATCTACGCCGGCGAGAAATCGACCAAGGTCTACGGCCCGGACGTGTGGCTGCCGGACGAGACCCTGGACGTGCTGAAGGAGTACGTGGTGTCGATCAAGGGCCCGCTGACCACGCCGGTCGGCGGCGGCATCCGCTCGCTCAACGTGGCGCTGCGCCAGCAGCTGGACCTCTATGTGTGCCTGCGCCCGGTACGCTACTTCAAGGGCGTGCCTTCGCCGGTGCGTGAGCCGGAAAAGACCGATATGGTGATCTTCCGCGAGAACTCGGAAGACATCTACGCCGGCATCGAATGGGCGGCCGAGAGCGACCAGGCCAAGAAGCTGATCGCCTTCCTGCAGAACGAGATGGGCGTGAAGAAGATCCGCTTCCCGGCCACCTCGGGCATCGGCGTCAAGCCGGTGTCGCGTGAGGGCACCGAGCGGCTGGTGCGCAAGGCGATCCAGTACGCGATCGACAACGACAAGCCGTCGGTGACGCTGGTGCACAAGGGCAACATCATGAAGTTCACCGAAGGCGGCTTCCGCGACTGGGGCTATGAGCTGGCACAGAAGGAATTCGGCGCCGAGCTGGTCGACGGCGGCCCGTGGTGCAAGTTCAAGAACCCGAAGACCGGCAAGGACATCGTGGTCAAGGATGCCATCGCCGACGCCTTCCTGCAGCAGATCCTGCTGCGGCCGGCCGAATACTCGGTGATCGCCACGCTGAACCTGAACGGCGACTACGTCTCGGACGCGCTGGCGGCGCAGGTGGGCGGCATCGGCATTGCGCCGGGCGCCAACATGTCGGACTCGGTGGCGATGTTCGAAGCCACCCACGGCACCGCGCCGAAGTACGCCGGCAAGGACTACGTCAACCCGGGCTCGGAAATCCTGTCGGCCGAAATGATGCTGCGCCACATGGGCTGGACCGAGGCCGCCGACCTGATCATCGCGTCGATGGAGAAGTCGATCCTGTCCAAAAAGGTCACCTACGATTTCGCCCGCCTGCTGGAAGGCGCGACCCAGGTCTCGTGCTCGGGCTTCGGGCAGGTGATGATCGACAATATGTAAGCACAGACTCCCGCTGCGGCGGGTGAGCTGTCACCAGAACCCCGGTAGCGGATACCCCGTACCGGGGTTTTTTCTTGCCCGCCGCCGCGACGTTGCCTAGAACGTCAGGACTGACGGGCATCTGGCCCGGGGAGACTGGCATGGACGATCCCTTCCGCCGCACCGCCTTCGGCGCGGCCCTCTTCTACAAGGATCCACTGGCGGCACTGGACTGGCTGGAGCGGGCGTTCGGATTCGAGCGCGTCATGGTGATCCGCGACCAGCAAGGACAGCTGGTGCATTCCGAAATGCGCTTCGGCGACAGCTACCTGATGGTGGGCAGCGAGTGGACCGACTTTACCGCCAGCCCGGCCTCGGTCGGCGGCAAGAACACCCAGACCTTGCACGTGCACCTGCCCGACGGGCTCGACCAGCATTGCGAACGCGCCCGGGCCGCCGGCGCCGTGATCCTGCGCGAGCCGCAGGACGAGTTCTATGGCGACCGCACCTACACCGCCCGCGACGCCGAGGGCCATGTCTGGACCTTCGGCCAGACTGTGCGCAAGGTCACCAAGGCGGAGGCCGAACAGGCCAGCGGCCTGAAAATCGACGGGTGGACTTGAACTGGCCCCGAAGCGGGCGCCGCAAGGCTGGCCGGGGGGCCGGCGTGAAAATCAGAAAGCCCGGCGCCAGGCCGGGCTTTCCATCGGATGTGCGTGCCGCTGATGCGAGCCCGTGCCCACCGTGCCGCCTTGGCGGACAGCGGGGCGCTGGCATCGGTCCCGTCCCGGGGAAGGAATCCCCCCACATCCTGGTTGACCGCTCCGGTGGCTCTGTGGCCGGGGATGCGGTCGCGGCGCGCTTTAGCTGGCGTCCTGGATATTGGTGGCCTGCTTGCCCTTGGGGCCCTGGACCACTTCGAACGAGACGCGCTGGCCTTCCTTCAGCGTCTTGAAGCCCGCCATCTGGATAGCCGAAAAGTGCGCAAACAGTTCTTCTTCGCCCTCGTCCGGCTTGATGAACCCGAATCCCTTGGCGTCATTGAACCATTTGACGATACCGCTTGCCATATACTCCCCCAACGAAATAGCAGATTTTCAAGCGGGGAAGCTTGCCAGCCAGACGGCACGGACTGCGGCGCCATGGCTGGCCGCGTGCTGCGATGCGGCCGGCGATGACGCGCGGCGAGGTGCTATCGCGAAGCGGCCAGTCTGATTGCTGACTCGCCGCCGCGGGCCGTGGGCCTCCCTGCTCACGGATCACCCAGCCTTGGCTGTTGCTTTGGCTCGTCGGCCTTCGGTGGGTGTGCGGCCGATTTTTCTGGCAAAGCCGGAGCCTGTCAAGCTGGCGGATTCCCCACTGCCAGAAGGGTGTGGCAGGAACCGGACGGCGCCCGGTGTTACCGTTGCGATGAATCGGCGGCCGGCGGCGCGGGTTTTCGGCCGGTGCGGCGACGTGCCTTGCAAGGCCTACCGCGGAACCATCCGCTCCCATTTACCTCGGAAAACCGGTGGCCGGACTCTTGAATCCACCGCCTTTTCCCCAAATTGCAGAGTTGCGAGTAAGGGTTAGAATAAAGCCATGGCTACACGGCTTGCGAATGTCCCACAACGCGAAGCGGGCACCATCCTGGAGCGGAAAGAGCAGGCGCTGAAACCGCCTGCCATGTTCAAGGTGGTGCTGCTGAACGACGACTACACTCCGATGGAGTTTGTCGTGATGATCCTGCAGCAGTATTTCAGCAGGGACCGGGAAACGGCGACGCAGATCATGCTGACCGTGCACCGGGAAGGAAAGGGCGTCTGCGGTATCTACACCAGGGATATCGCGGCGACTAAGGTCGAGCTGGTGTCAACGCACGCGCGGCAGGCGGGGCACCCCCTGCAGTGCGTGATGGAGGAAGCATGATTGCGCAAGAATTGGAAGTGAGCCTGCATATGGCTTTTGTCGAAGCCAGGCAGGCACGCCACGAGTTCATTACCGTGGAGCATCTGCTGCTGGCATTGCTCGACAATCCCACGGCAGCTGAAGTCTTGCGCGCCTGCGCGGCCAATATCGAGGACCTGCGCACCAGCCTTAAGAACTTCATTGCGGATAACACGCCGGTGGTGCCGGGTACCGACGAGGTCGATACCCAACCCACGCTGGGTTTCCAGCGCGTGATCCAGCGCGCCATCATGCACGTCCAGTCCACTTCCAACGGCAAGAAGGAAGTCACCGGTGCCAACGTGCTGGTCGCGATTTTCGGCGAGAAGGATTCGCACGCGGTCTATTACCTGCAGCAGCAGGGCGTGACGCGCCTGGACGTGGTCAATTTCATCAGCCACGGCATCCGCAAGGACCAGTCCGAGCCGGCCAAGCACGGCGATGCGGCCGGCGAGGGCGAGGGCGGCGACGGCAAGGAAAGCCCGCTCGAGCAATATACGCAGAACCTGAACGCGCTGGCCAAGGCCGGCAAGATCGACCCGCTGATCGGCCGCGAAAGCGAAGTCGAGCGCGTGGTCCAGGTGCTGTGCCGCCGGCGCAAGAACAACCCGCTGCTGGTGGGCGAAGCCGGCGTCGGCAAGACCGCTATCGCGGAAGGCCTGGCGTGGCGCATCACCAAGAACGAAGTCCCGGACATCCTGGAAAAGGCCACCGTCTACTCGCTCGACATGGGCGCGCTGCTGGCCGGCACCAAGTACCGCGGTGACTTCGAGCAGCGCCTGAAGGGCGTGCTCAAGTCGCTCAAGGACAATCCGAACGCGATCCTGTTTATCGACGAGATCCACACGCTGATCGGCGCGGGCGCGGCTTCGGGCGGCACGCTGGATGCCAGCAACCTGCTCAAGCCGGCACTGTCGTCGGGCCAGCTCAAGTGCATCGGCGCGACCACCTTCACCGAATACCGCGGCATCTTCGAGAAGGACGCGGCGCTGTCGCGGCGCTTCCAGAAGATCGACGTGGTCGAGCCGTCGGTCGACCAGACCGTGCAGATCCTGCGTGGCCTGAAGTCGCGCTTCGAGGAGCACCATGGCGTCAAGTACGCATCGTCGGCGCTGACTGCGGCGGCCGAGCTGTCGGCGCGCTTCATCACCGACCGCCACCTGCCGGACAAGGCGATCGACGTGATCGATGAAGCCGGCGCGGCGCAGCGCATCCTGCCCAAGTCCAAGCAGAAGAAGACCATCGGCAAGGGCGAGATCGAGGACATCGTCTCGCGCATCGCGCGCATCCCGCCGCAGAGCGTGAACCAGGACGACCGCAGCAAGCTGCAGACGCTGGAACGCGACCTGAAGTCGGTGGTGTTCGGCCAGGACCCGGCCATCGAGGCGCTGGCCTCGGCGATCAAGATGTCGCGCGCCGGCCTGGGCAAGACCGACAAGCCGATCGGCTCGTTCCTGTTCTCGGGCCCCACCGGCGTGGGCAAGACCGAGGTCGCCAAGCAGCTGGCCTTCATTATGGGCATCGAGCTGCTGCGCTTCGACATGTCGGAATACATGGAACGCCATGCGGTCAGCCGCCTGATCGGCGCGCCCCCGGGATACGTCGGGTTTGACCAGGGCGGCCTGCTGACCGAGGCCGTCACCAAGAAGCCGCACTGCGTGCTGCTGCTGGACGAAATCGAGAAGGCGCATCCAGATATCTTCAATATCCTGCTGCAGGTGATGGACCATGGCTCGCTGACCGACAACAACGGCCGGCGCGCCGACTTCCGCAACGTGATCATCATCATGACCACCAATGCGGGGGCGGAGACCATGAACCGCGCCACCATCGGCTTCACCAGCTCGCGCGAGCAGGGCGACGAGATGGCGGATATCAAGCGCATGTTCACGCCGGAGTTCCGCAACCGGCTGGATGCCACCATCAGCTTCCGCTCGCTCGACGAGGAAATCATCCTGCGCGTGGTCGACAAGTTCCTGATGCAGCTCGAAGAGCAGCTGCACGAGAAGAAGGTGGAAGCCAGCTTCAGCGAGAAGCTGCGCAAGTTCCTGGCGCACAAGGGCTTCGACCCGTTGATGGGTGCGCGTCCGATGCAGCGCCTGATCCAGGACATGATCCGCAAGGCGCTGGCCGACGAGCTGCTGTTCGGCAGGCTGGTCTCCGGCGGCAAGGTGGTGGTCGATCTGGACGAGCAGGACCAGATCAAGCTCGATTTCTCCGAGATCGAGCCCGAACCGCCCGAGGCGCCCGAAGAACAGCGCGCAGAAGCCTGAGCGATGATCGGCCGCGTTGCCTGCAACGGGGCCGATCATCGGGCAAAATAGCGGGGCGGCCGACTGGCCGCCCTTTTTCTTTTGTCCCGGCGGCCGCAGCCGGCCGCCGCCATGCCCCGCCAGCCCAGCCTGAATACCTGATGTCCTCTGCCGAACGCACGCGGCGCCGCCGCCTGCTGCTCAAGATCCTGCCGCTGGGCGCCCTGCCGGCCACGATGCTCCATGCCGCCGCCGCGGGCGCCGCCGATGGGGCAGCAAGCAACCGCCCGATCGCACTGGTGCTGCCGTTCCCGCCGGGCGGCAGCGTCGATATCGTCGCGCGCCAGCTGCAGCCCGGGCTGAAGGCGGCGCTGGGGCAGACCGTGGTGGTGGACAACAAGCCCGGCGCGGGCGGGCTGATCGCGTCGAGCACGGTCGCGCGCGCCAGGCCCGACGGCAATACGCTGCTGATGGCATTCGACACGCATGCGATCAACCCGTTTGCCTACAAGCAGCTGCCCTACGACACCTTCCGCGATTTCTCGCCGATCTCGCAACTTGTGCGTTTTCCGTTGGTGATTGCCGCCAACCCGGCGCTGCCGGCGTCGAATGTGCGCGAACTGGTGGCGCTGGCCAGGGCCAGGCACGATGGCGTGCGCTATGCGTCGTCGGGCATCGGCAGCCTGAACCAGCTCGCCGCCGAGGCGCTGGCGACCGAGGCCGGCGTGCATATGCTGCACGTGCCGTACAAGGGCGGCGGCCCGGCCGTGCAGGCGGTGCTGTCCAACGAGGTCGACATCTTCTTCAGCAGCTACGCCGCGGTGCAGGCGCACGTGGCCGCGCGCACGATCAAGCTGCTGGGCGTGACCGGCACCAGCCGCCTGCGCCAGTTGCCGCAGGTGCCCACGGTGGCCGAGCAGGGCCTCAAGGGCTTCGAGGCGTATTCCTGGATCGGCGTGTTCGGTCCGGCCGACCTGCCGGCGGCGACGGTGGCGCGCCTCCATGGCGCGCTGGTCGAGTCGCTGCGCCAGCCGCGCGTGGTCGATGCGCTGGGCGCGCAAGGCTTTGAAATCGTCGGCGGCAGCCCGGCCGAGCTGGGCCAGCTGGTGCGCCGCGAGCATGACAAATGGCAGGCGGTGGCGCGCAAGGCCAATATCCAGTTCGAATGAACCAGTCCGGCGCCGCCGCGCGCCATGCGTCCGGGGGGATGCCGATGGCAACGCAAGCAGAAATGTTCGATCACGCCGTGGTGGTGTGCCCCGACCTCGATGCCGGGGCGCAGGCCTGGCAGCGGCTGGGCTTCACGCTGACGCCGCGCGGCTACCACACGCTGGGCTCGCAGAACCACTGCATCATGCTGCAGCGGGACTACCTGGAGCTGCTGCACGTGACCGCGCCCAATCCCAGCCGCCAGTATTACTGGGACGCCCAGGCGCGCGGCGGCGGCTGCGCGGCGATGTCGTGCAAGAGCGCCGATGCCTTCGCCACCGCGGCGCGGCTGCGCGCGGCCGGCTGGCATACCTCGGACCCGATCGAATTCTCGCGCCCGGTGCGCCTGGACGATGGCAGCGAGCATCCGGCCACCTTCCGCGTGACCGCGCTCGACGACGCGCCGGGCGCGCGCTATTTCGTCTGCGAGCACCGCACCCCCGAACTGCTGTGGCGGCCCGAGTGGACCCGCCACGCCAACGGCGCGCACAGCATCGCGACCATGTTCCTGGTGGTGGCACCGGCGCTGGTGGATGCCGCCGCGCACGCCTATGCCGAACTGACGGGTGGCGAGATGACGCAGTTGAGCGAGCATGTCTGCAGCCTGGCGTTGGACGATGCCACGCTGGTCATCAGCACGCCGCAGGCGCTGGCGTCGGCTACCGGCACTGCGCATATCCGGCGCGACCGGCCGGGCTATGCGGCGATTCGCCTGCGCACCGATGACCTCGCCGCTGCGCGGGCTGGCTGGCGTGCCGAAGGTGTGCCGACACATGACCTGGGGCCGCGCGAGACGCTGGTGCCGGCCGAGGCGGCTGGCGGGGTGGCGTTGTTGTTTGAGCAGCGGGACTGAGAATGTGCCGCGGCTCCTTGTATGACTGATTGGGTGCTCCCTCTCCCGCAAGCGGGAGAGGGAGCAAACCGGCAGCGCAGTGAAGGCTCAGGACGCAATCAGGCGCCAGCCTTGGCGTGATGCACGCCCGTCGAGCCAAAGCCACCCGCCCCGCGCACGCTGTCCTCACTGAACTCGTCCACCGTCGTAAACACCGGCCGCAGCACCGGCACGAACATCATCTGCGCGATGCGCTCGCCCGGCTGGATCACGATCGGCTCGGTGCCCGGCGCGTTGCGGTTCCACACGCTGACCATGATCTGGCCCTGGTAGTCGGCGTCGATCACGCCGATCGAATTGCCCAGCACCAGACCCTTCTTGTGGCCCAGCCCAGAGCGCGGCACGATGGTCGCGGCCATATACGGGTTGCCCATATGCACGGCGATGCCGGCCGGCACCAGTTGCGCGGCGGTGCCGGGCGCGATCGACACGGGCGCGTCGACGCAGGCGTGCAGGTCGATGGCGGCGGCCATTTCGCTCTGGTAGGCGGGCAGGCCCCATTGGTTCAGGCGCGCATCGAGCACCTTGATTTCGACGGTCGGGTTCAGTGGCTGGGTCATAAACAATCTCGGGGAATGCGTTGCAACAATCAGGGGCGCGCGCGTCCGGGCAGGCGCTGGCCGATGGCCGCGACCAGCTGCCGTGCCAGCGACAGCTTGTCGGCACGCGGCAGCCGTGTCATGCCGGCGGCGTCGAACAGCACGATCTCGTTGTCGTCCATGCCGAAGGTGTGGTGGCCGATATTGCCGACCAGCAGCGGCACGCCCTTGCGCTGGCGCTTCTGTTCGCCGTACTGCTCCAGGTTCTCGCTTTCGGCGGCAAAGCCGACGCAGTAGGGCGCGTCGGCACGGGCCGCCACCGCGGCCAGGATGTCGGGGTTCTGCACGAACTGCAGCGTCGGCGTATCGGTATCGCTGGCCTTCTTCAGCTTCTGCTGCGCGACCTCGGCCGGGCGCCAGTCCGCCACCGCGGCCACCGCGACGAAGACATCCACGCCGTGCAGCTGCGCCATCACCGCGTCATGCATCTGCTGCGCGCTGCGCACGTTGGTGCGGATCACGCCGCGCGGGGTGGGCAGGCCGGTGGGGCCGGCCACCAGCAGCACTTCGGCGCCGGCCTCGCGCGCCGCGCGCGCGATCGAGAAGCCCATCTTGCCGGACGACAGGTTGGTGATGCCGCGCACCGGGTCGATCGCCTCGAAGGTGGGCCCGGCGGTGATCAGCATGCGCTTGCCTTGCAGCGGCTTGGGCTGGAAGAAGGCGATGAGGTCGTCGAGCAGCTCTTCGGGCTCCAGCATGCGGCCGTCGCCGACTTCGCCGCAGGCCTGGTCGCCGCTGCCGGGGCCCAGGATCACCACGCCGTCGGCGCGCAGCTGCGCGGCGTTGCGCTGGGTCGCCGGTGCGGCCCACATCTGGCGGTTCATTGCCGGCGCCACCAGCAGCGGGCAGTCGCGCGCGATGCACAGCGTGCTGAGCAGGTCGTCGCACAGGCCGTTGGCCAGGCGCGCGAGGAAGTCGGTCGAGGCGGGTGCGATGACGATGGCATCGGCCTCTCGCGAGAGGTCGATATGCGCCATGTTGTTGTCGATGCGGGCGTCCCACTGCGACAGGAACACCGGCCGGCCGGACAGCGCCTGCATCGTCACCGGGGTAATGAAGTGCGTCGCCGCCTCGGTCATCGCCACCTGCACGGTGGCGCCGGCCTTGGTCAGCAGTCGGACCAGCTCGGCCGACTTGTAGCAGGCGATGCCGCCGGTCAGGCCGAGAACGATATGCTTGCCGCGCAAATCCATGGTGGGAACCTGGCTGGGGGAGATAGGGAAATGATACCGGCTATGCCGGCCCCGGGTTTGCTCCCCTTTCCCGCATGGCGGGAGAGGGGCCGGGGTGAGGGCGGGGGCTTCGACGTGCGTGGTGCCTTGCTATACCACCCCTCACCCTGCCCTCTCCCCGTGAGGGGAGAGGGGAACACAATGCGTATGTTCGTGCAGTCGTTCTTGCGGCCGTTCTGTTCAGTGCCGCCGCACCCGCCGCAGCTCGTCCACGATCAGCAGCACCGCCCCAACCGTGATCGCGCAGTCGGCCACATTGAACGCCGGCCAGTGGTACCTGCCCACGTAAAAATCCAGGAAGTCGATCACGTGCCCATAGACCACGCGGTCGATCACGTTGCCGACCGCGCCGCCCAGGATCAGCGATACCGCGAAGCAGAACAGCCGCTGGCCGGTATGGCGGTACAGCAGCCAGACGATGAAGGCGCCCACCACCACGCCCAGGCCGGTGAAGAACCAGCGCTGCCAGCCGCCGGCGTCAGCCAGGAAGCTGAACGCCGCGCCCTTGTTGTAGACCAGCACCAGGTTGAAGAAGCCGGTGACCGGGCGCGACTCGCCGTAGCTGAAGCTGCGCACGATCACGATCTTGAAGAACTGGTCGAGCAGCACCACCAGCAGCGCAAAGGCCATCCACAGCAGCGGGGTGGTGCTGCCGGCAGCCTTGTTGTTGCGGCGCGCCGGGCGCGCCGAACGGGACGTGGTCGATGCCATCAGGCATGGCTCCTGTGTTCGCCGGCGCCGAACAGGTTGCTGTCGCAGCGGCCGCAGAGGGTGGGGTGGTCGGGGTTGTGGCCGACGTCGGCGCGGTAATGCCAGCAGCGCTCGCACTTGGCATGCGCCGACGGCGTCACCGTCACCAGCAGGTCGCCGGCCTCGGGCGCGGGCGTGACCTTGGCCGCCGAGGTCAGCAGCACGAAGCGCAGGTCGTCGCCCAGGCTTTGCAGCGCGTCCAGCACCGGGCCGCCGGCCTGGATGGTCAGCTCGGCCTGCAGCGAAGAGCCGATCTCGCCTTCCACGCGCACTGCCTCGAGCTGCCGCGTGACTTCGGCGCGCACCTCGCGCAGCGTATGCCATTTCTGCAGCAGGTCGTCGGCGTCGTCGACTTCCGGCACGGCGTAATAGGTGCTGGTGAAGATGGTGTCGGTGTGCGCGGTGCCGTGGGCGAACACCTGCCATGCTTCCTCGGCGGTGAACGACAGGAATGGCGCCATCCAGTGCAGCATCGCCTGGGTGATGTGGTACAGCGCGTTCTGCGCGGCGCGGCGCGCCTTGGAATCCGGTGCGGTGGTGTACAGGCGGTCCTTCAGCACGTCGAGGTAGAAGCCGCCCAGGTCCTCGGAGCAGAAGGTCTGCAGCTTGGCCACCACCGGGTGGAATTCATAGGCCTCGTAGTGCGACAGCACTTCCTTCTGCAGCTGCGCGGTCAGCGCCACCGCGTAGCGGTCGATCTCCAGCCACTCGGCGGCCGGCAGCGCGTGCTTGCCGTGGTCGTAGTCAGACAGGTTGGACAGCAGGAAGCGCAGCGTATTGCGGATGCGGCGATAGCCTTCCACCACGCGCTTGAGGATCTCGTCCGAGATCGACAGCTCGCCGGAGTAGTCGGTCGACGCCACCCACAGGCGGATGATCTCGGCGCCCATCTTGTTCGAGATGTCCTGCGGCGACACGGTATTGCCGATCGACTTGGACATCTTGCGGCCTTCGCCGTCGACGGTGAAGCCGTGCGTCAGCAGCGCTTTGTAGGGCGGCTTGCCATACAGCATCGAAGCGGTCAGCAGCGACGAGTGGAACCAGCCGCGGTGCTGGTCCGAGCCTTCCAGGTACAGGTCGGCGAGGCGGCCGTCGGCCTCGTCGGCGGACGGTTCGTACAGGTCGTCGCGGTGCGAGCCGCGGATCACGGTCCAGTGCGTGGTGCCGGAATCAAACCAGACGTCGAGCGTGTCGCGGTTCTTCTCATACTGGCTGGCCTCGTCGCCGAGCAGCTCGGCGGGGTCCAGCGCCTGCCAGGCTTCGATGCCTTGCTGCTCGACGCGCTTGGCGATTGCTTCCAGCAGTTCGGGCGTACGCGGATGCAGCGCGCCGGTTTCCTTGTGCACGAAGAACGCCATCGGCACGCCCCACTGGCGCTGGCGCGACAGGGTCCAGTCCGGCCGGTGGGCGATCATGTTGTGCAGGCGCTGCTTGCCCCACGACGGATAGAACTCGGTCGCCTCGATGCCCGCCAGCGCGGTCTCGCGCAGCGTCGGCACGGGCTTGCCGTTCGCCTCGGCCGGATCCACGTCCATGCCCGCGAACCACTGCGAGGTGGCGCGGTAGATGATCGGCGTCTTGTGGCGCCAGCAGTGCATGTAGCTGTGGGTGTACTTGTGCGAATTGAACAGGTTGCCCGAGGCCTGCAGCGCCTCGACGATCTTCGGGTTGGCGTCCCAGATCGACAGCCCGCCGAACAGCGGCAGCGTGGCGGCGTAGACGCCGTTGCCCATCACCGGGCTGATGATGTCCGAATCCGGCATGCCGTGCGCCTTGCACGACTGGAAGTCTTCCACGCCATAGGCCGGCGCCGAGTGCACGATGCCCGAGCCGGTATCGGTGGTGACGTAGTCGCCCAGGTAGATGGGCGAGAGCCGGTCATAGCCGGCATCCATCCCGGCCAGCGGATGGTGGAAGCGGATTTCCGACAGCGCCGCACCGGTAGTGGTGGCGACGACTTCGCCCTGCAGGCCGTAGATTTTCAGTTGTTCCTCGACGCGCTCGGTGGCCAGGATCAGGTGGCCGCGCGGGGTGTCGACCAGCGCGTATTCGACCTCGGGATGCACGTTCAGCGCCTGGTTGCTCGGGATGGTCCACGGCGTGGTGGTCCAGATCACGATCCAGCCCGGCTTGGCATCGAGCTGCCCGACCGGCACCTTGAACGCGTGCGCCAGCTTGTCGGCCTCGGCAAACGGGAAGCCCACGTCGATCGACAGGTCGACCTTGTCCTTGTATTCGACTTCGGCCTCGGCCAGCGCCGAGCCGCAGTCGAAGCACCAGTTCACCGGCTTCAGGCCGCGGAACACGTAGCCCTTCTCCATGATCTTGCCGAGCGCGCGCAGTTCGTCGGCCTCGTTGCTGTAGTTCATGGTCAGGTAGGGGTGGTCCCAGTCGCCGAGCACGCCCAGGCGCTCGAAGTCCACCCTCTGCCGCTGGATCTGCTCGGTGGCGTAGGCGCGCGCCTTGGCCTGGACTTCCTGCACCGGCAGGCCCTTGCCGAACTTCTTCTCGATCTGGATCTCGATCGGCATGCCGTGGCAGTCCCAGCCCGGCACGTAGACGGCGTCGAGGCCGGTCAGCCCGCGCGCCTTGATGATCATGTCCTTGAGCACCTTGTTGACGGCGTGGCCGATATGGATATCGCCGTTGGCATACGGGGGGCCGTCGTGCAGCACGAACTTCTTCGCGCCCTTGCGCGCCGCGCGGATCTTCTTGTAGAGCTGCTTGTCCTGCCACTGCTTGACCCATTGCGGCTCGCGCTTGGGCAGGTCGCCACGCATCGGGAAGGGCGTGTCGAGCAGGTTGACGGGATACTTGTTCTTCTCGGGCTTGGCGCGTTTGTCGTCAGACATTTCGATTCTCAGGGCAATTCGGTTGGCGCGCGGCCGGCGCTGGGCCGGCGGGCGCGCGTGAAGACTGGGGCAGGCGGCGTGCGAACCGGGCCCGCGCAGCGGGGTGCGGGGCGCCGGCCGCTACCTAATTCGGTCGGTGGCCGAGGTGGCGAAATCGCGGCTGCCGCCGCCTTCCGCCGCCGCGGCGCCTGGCGCCGTCAGGCCGAAGAAGGCGCGCGCATCGGCGCTGTCCTTGGCGATCGCGGCGGTGAGTTCGTCCAGGGAGTCGAAGCGCGCCTCGTCGCGCAGCTTCTTCATGAATTCGACCCGCACCAGCTTGCCGTACAGGCTTTCATTGAAATCGAACAGGTGCACTTCCAGCAGCACCCGGCCGGCGTCCTCGATGGTGGGGCGCACGCCGATGCTGGCCACGCCGGGCAGCGGGTGGTCGGCGATGCCGTGCACCTGCACCACGAAGATGCCGCTGACCGCGGGCCGCTTGTGCGAAATGCGCAGGTTCAGCGTGGGGAAGCCCAGGTCGCGGCCCAGCTTGCGGCCGTGGATCACGTGGCCGCTGATGGCGTAGCCGTGGCCGAGCAGGCGCCGCGCGTGTTCCAGGTCGCCGTCGGCCAGCGCCTGGCGCACCGCCGAGCTGGAGATGCGGATGCCGCCCTCGGACACCGACCCCATCTGCTCGACATCGAAACCGTAGCGGCGCCCGGCCTCCTGCAGGTAGGCGAAGTCGCCGGCGCGCTTGGCGCCGAAGCGGAAATCGTCGCCGACCAGCAGCCAGCGGGTATGCAGGCCGTGCCAGAGCACGTTCTCGACGAATTCCTGCGGCGACTGGCCGGCAAAGTGGGCGTTGAAGTGTTCCACCACCACGCGGTCGACGCCGTTGCGGCGCAGGCTTTCCAGCTTGTCGCGCAGCAGCGCGATGCGGGTGGGGGCCTTGTCCGGCGTGAAGAATTCGCGCGGGTGCGGCTCGAAGGTCATCACGCACAGCGGCAGGCCGCGCGCATCCGCCGCCGCGCGCGCACGCGCGAGCAGCGACTGGTGGCCGCGATGCACACCGTCGAAATTGCCGATGGTGAGCGCGCAGGGCGCCCGGCTTTCGGCGTTGGGCAGGCCGCGGAAGACTTTCACGGGGACGGCGGGAATCGATTCGGGTAAAGCGAGCATTATAAGGCGAATGGGTCGGCTTGCCGCTGCCGCCGCCCCGGGCCGGCCCGCGCGCTGCGGCTTTTGTGCCGCAACCGGCCCTCCCGCCATGGCGCGATGCCACAAAAGGCGGCATGATAGGCGCCACTTTGGCTCACTACGGGCCTCGCTGCGGGCGCCGCCGCCTGGCGTACCCGCTCTTCGCCCATTCCTGATTCCCAGTTGAAAGCGCTGACCTATCGGTTCTTTTCCCGGCTCCTGCCCCGGAGCCTGCCCCAGCCGAGCGCCCAGCTCGACGTCGAAACGCGCGCCAAGCTGATGGCGATCGTCCACAAGAATGCGCCAACCGCCATCGTCGCCTCGGTGCTGCTGCCCGCGCTGACCGCCATCGGCTTCTGGAACGACGTCAGCCATGGCGCGCTGCTGGGGTGGGGCGCGGTCATGCTGTTGCTCACCACCGGCGGGCTGTGGTTCTACATTGGCTACCAGCGCGACCACGCCCTGATGAGCCGTTCGGCCCATACCCGCAAGTGGTGGAACAACATGCGCGCGGTCGCCTTCCTGACCGGCGTGACCTGGGGCAGCTCGGCGCTGCTGCATCTGTATACGGACTCGACCGTGTTCTCGAGCGTGCTGTACCTGCTGACGCTCGGGGTGCTGGCCGGCGGCGCGGTATCGCAGGCGCCGGTGCCGTCCAATCTGGTCTACGCCGGCGTGCCGATCCTGGTGCCCAACCTGCTGATGGCGGAATTCGCCTTCCCCGGCCATGGCGCCTATGTGCAGGGGCTGCTGGCAATCTACGCGCTGATGCTGTCGCGCCACGCCTTCAACCTGCAGGTCACGCTGGTGCGCGCTATCCAGCTGGAGGGCGCCAGTCGGCGCCTGGCCAAGCAGTTCCAGGACGAAAAGGAGCGCGCGCTGCATGCCAGCGAAGAGAAATCGCGCTTCCTGGCCGCGGCCAGCCATGACTTGCGCCAGCCGGTGCATGCGCTGGTGATGCTGGTCGAGGCGCTGCGCGCGCGCAACCAGTCCAGCGCGCTGCATCCGCTGGTGGAGCAGGTGGCGGCGGGCACCCAGACCATCGACCTGCTGTTCCGCTCGCTGCTGGACCTGTCCAAGCTGGAAGGGCGCAAGGTCTTGCCCACGCTGGAGCCGTGCGAGCTGGGCGCGCTGATCCGCGACGTGATGAGCCAGTTTGCCGCCGACGCGCGCGAAAGCGGGCTGACCCTGACCCCGCGCGTGCCGGACGAGCTGTACGCGATGGCCGAACCGGTGCTGCTGCGCCGCGCCCTGTTCAACCTGGTGCAGAACGCGCTGCGCTATACCCAGCGCGGCGGCGTGCTGGTGACCGCGCGCCAGCGCCGCAAGCACGTGCGGCTGGAGGTGTGGGATACCGGCGCCGGTGTCACGCCCGAGCACCTGCCAGACATCTTCTCGCCCTACTACCAGGTCCACAACCCGCAGCGCGACCCGTCGCAGGGGCTGGGCCTGGGGCTTGCCATCTTCAAGGAATGCGTGCGGCTGATGCGCGGCACCTATGGCGTGCGCTCGGTGCCGGGCAAGGGCTCGGTGTTCTGGTTCGCGCTGGCGCCGGTGCCGGCCGAAACGGTGGCCAGCGTGCGCGAGATGCGCGCCATGGCGCAGGCCGAGGAGGCCAAGCCCGACCGCCTGCAGGGCACGGTGCTGGTGGTCGACGACGACAGCCAGATCCGCAAGGCCTGGATTGCGCTGATGGAGGCCTGGGGTATCCGCGTGGCCTGCGCCGCGCACGGTGCCGACGCCGACAAGCTGTTCGCCCAGGGCCTGCGCCCCGACATCATCTTCTGCGACCTGCGCCTGCCGGGCAGCGAGAACGGGCTGGATTTGCTCGAACGCTGGCAGAACACGCAGCCGCAGGCGCGCAGTGCATTGTTGACCGGAGACCTGAAGTCGGCCGCGCTGGCGGCGGCGGAGGAGGCAGGCTATTTCGTGCTGCCCAAGCCGGTGGACCCGGCTTCGCTGCGGCTGCTGCTGCGGCGCTGGCTGCGGCCGGCCTAGCCGGGCGCGCATAGCGGCGGGAAGGGCAGTGGCGCGCCTTACTGGCGCAGCCGGAACCGCTCCATGCGCGACATCACCTGCATGCGGGTGCGCACGCCCAGGCGCTGCAGGATGGCGGACACGTGTTCCTTGACGGTGTTCTCGGTCAGCCCCAGCCGCCGTGCGATCACCTTGTTCGGCAGCCCTTCCAGCACCAGCGCCAGCACCGAGCCCTGGCGCGGCGTCAGGCCGAGTTCCGCGGGCGTGACCGGAATGCCGTGGGCCGGACCGAACGATTGCGCGCGGCCGTTCAGGGCTTCATCGGTGGGGAAGGCGGTGTCGCCGGCCAGCACCTTGCGCACCGCGGCGGTGAAGGCGTTGGCATCCAGGTGCTTGCCGACGAAGCCGCACGCCGACAGCGCGCGGGCGCGGCCGACGATTTCAGGCGTGGCCTCGGCGGACATGAAGATAAAGCGCGCGCCCGGAATGACGGTCTTGAACGTCTGCATGGCATCGAAGCCGGTGCCGTCGTTCAGCCAGATATCGAGCAGCACGATATCCGGGCGCAAGCCTTGCTGCAGGCTGGCCAGGGCCTCGCGGGCGCTGCCGGCGGCATGGACTGCCACATCCGGCATCACTTCGGCCAGGAAGGCGGTGGTCCCTGACAAGGCCATAGGATGATCATCGACCACCAACAACGTCGGTGCAGCGTTCGACATGCGAATTCCCGTTCAAATATCCCGTTTCGTCCTTGTTGTCACCTCTCCGGAAAAGCTTTGTCATGCACAGGAATGGCGCGTGGACGTAGGGCCCACTCTATCAGAGGGGGCGAAGCGTCACAATCCATCAATCGGGTTATAGGGCTTCGCTACCACAGGCCAGCATCCCGGCGCCTGTCCGGATCTCGTGAATTAAGCACGTACAGGTTTGGCTTTACCGGAGTTTAGCGCCTCGCCTTGGTAGAATTGCGCGATGAAAAAAATTGTCATCTTGATTTCCGGGCGGGGCTCCAATATGGAAGCCATCGTCCGTGCCTGCGCGAGCGGCGGCTGGCCCGCGCGCGTGGCGGCGGTGCTGTCGAACCGGCCGGACGCCGCGGGCTTGCAGTTTGCGCGCCAGCAAGGCATTGAAACCGGCGTGGTCGACCACCGCCAGCACGCTGATCGGGCCGCCTTCGACGCGGCGCTGGCCGAGGCCATCGACGCCCACGACCCCGACCTGGTGGTGCTGGCCGGTTTCATGCGTATACTCACGCCCGGCTTCGTCGACCGCTACGCGGGCCGGCTGCTGAATATCCATCCGTCGCTGCTGCCGTGCTTCCCCGGGTTGAACACCCACCGGCAGGCGTTGGATGCCGGCGTCAAGCTGCATGGCGCCACCGTGCATTTCGTGACTCCGGAGCTGGATCATGGCCCGATCGTGATCCAGGCGGCGCTCGACGTGCAGCCGCAGGACACGCCCGAGACCCTGGCCGAGCGCCTGCTCGCGTGCGAGCACGTGATCTACCCCCGCGCCGTGCAGTGGTTCGTCGAGGACCGGCTGCAGCTCCAGAACGGCGTTGTCAACGTTATCAACCCGGCCGAACCGCAATTGCTGATGGCCATCTCCGCCGCGACCCCGGCGGCAGGAGTCCAGGCATGAGCCGTACCCAGGCAGGAAACCGTTCCCCCCGCGGCGAAGGCCGCGCCCCCGCGCGCAGCAAGGGCAAGGGCAGCCCGATCCGCAGGTCGCCCAGTGCCGCTGGCACCGGCGGCGCCAACGGCGCCCCGCCGCGCGCGCATGGCGGGCTGCATGCCAGCCACATCCAGCATATCGATCGCCTGCTGGGCAAGGTCATGCTGTTCGCGCGCCCCGCCGATGCGGTGGTCAGCTACTACTTCCGCGAAAACGCCAAGCTCGGCCACCGCGAGCGCGGCATCATCGCCGAGGCGATCTACGCGGTGCTGCGCCGGCGCGTCGAATTCGCCCAGTTTGCCGAAAGCGGCACCGGCGCGACCTCGCGCCGCCTGGCGCTGCTGGGGCTGGCGGCCACGCTGGGCCGCGATGCGCTGTCGCCCTTCCTGTATCCCGATGAAGCCGAGTGGCTGGACCGCCTGACCACCATCGAGCGCTCTAGCCTGGCGCCGCGCGTGCGCGCCAACCTGCCGGAATGGCTGTACGACGAACTGGTGCGCCAGCACGGCGAAGCCTTTGCCGCGGCGCTGGGCGATGCCTGGCTGCGCCCGGCACCGCTGGACCTGCGCGTCAACCTGGCCAAGGCCAGCCGCGACGAAGCGCTGGCCGAGCTGCAGGCCGCGGGCCTGGGCGCCGAGCCCACGCCGATGGCGCCGGCCGGCATCCGCATGGCCGGCAAGCCGGCGCTGAACCAGCTGCCGGTCTTCGTCAACGGCCTGGTCGAGGTGCAGGACGAGGGCAGCCAGTTGCTGTGCAACCTGGTGGCGCCGCGGCGCGGCGAGATGGTGGTCGACTTCTGCGCCGGCGCGGGCGGCAAGACGCTGGCGCTGGGCGCGGCGATGCGCTCGACCGGCCGGCTCTATGCCTTCGACGTATCGGAAAAACGCCTGGCCAACCTGAAGCCGCGGCTGGCGCGCAGCGGCCTGTCCAACGTCCATCCGGTACTGATCGACTCCGAACGCGACGCCAAGATCAAGCGCCTGGCCGGCAAGGCCGACCGCGTGCTGGTGGATGCGCCGTGCAGCGGCCTGGGCACGCTGCGCCGCAATCCCGACCTGAAGTGGCGCCAGTCGCCGGAGTCGGTGCTGGAACTGACCGCCAAGCAGAGCGCGATCCTGGACTCCGCGGCGCGGCTGGTGAAGGGCGGCGGGCGCGTGGTGTACGCCACCTGCAGCGTGCTCGAAGCCGAGAACGAGCAGATCGTGCGCGACTTCCTCGCGGCGCACCCGAACTTCCGCCTGGTGCCGGCCGCCGAAGTGCTGGCCGACCAGAAGATCGAAGTGCCGGGGCTGCCGGACAACGGCATGTTCGCCTTGTACCCGCACCTGCACCAGACCGACGGCTTCTTTGCCGCGGTGCTGGAGCGCACCAGCTGATCGCGGTTTCCCGCCGCGCCGCCCGCCGCGCGCGGGCGGCCCACCCTGAATCTGCACCATGAACGGTGAAACCCTGTCCGACCTCGGTGGCCTGAAGGACCTGAAAGCCTCGCATTCGATGTTCGGCAAGATGCTGGACGACCTGATCCGCGATGCCGGCGGCCCCGGCTTTTTCTGGCAATGGCTGGTGCTGGCCGGCTGCCTGCTGGTGGCGTGGCCGCTGGCGCGCTTCGTGGTGCGGCGGCTCGAGGCGCGCTACGAGGGCTCGAGCTTTTCGGTGCGCTTCGCCGCCGCCAGCCTCGAGCGCGCGATGTTTCCGCTGGCCGGCTGGGCGCTGGTGCTGGTGGCCCGCTTCGCGCTGGCGCCGCTGATCCCGGTCAGCGTGCTGCGGCTGGCGCTGGTGCCGCTGTTCGGCATCACCGCGCTGAATTTCACCTTCTACGTGCTGCGCCGCGTGATGTCCGGCAGCGGCCAGCTGCACGGCATGCTGCTGCTGGTGGAAAAGGTGCTGACCACGCTGGTGTGGGTGGGCATGGCCCTGTACGTGCTGGGCGTGCTCGGCGACGTGGTGGGCTGGATGGAGAGCGTGCGCTTCTCCATCGGCGGCAAGCAGAAGATCAGCGTGGCCGAGACCCTGATGGCGGTGGTCTGGATCCTGCTGACGGTGCTGGTGGCGCTGTGGTTCGGCTCGTGGCTGGAAGAGCGGCTGATGCGTTCGGCCAACCTCGACGGCAACCTGAAGGTGGTGCTGACGCGGATTTCCAAGGCCTTGCTGCTGCTGGTGTCGCTGCTGCTGAGCCTGTCGCTGGTGGGCATCGACCTGACGGTGCTGTCGGTATTCGGCGGCGCGCTCGGCGTGGGCCTGGGGCTGGGCCTGCAGAAGATCGCCAGCAATTACATCTCGGGCTTCATCATCCTGCTGGACCGCTCGGTCAAGCTGGGCGACCAGATTACCGTGGACAAGTACACCGGCATCGTGTCGCAGATCCGCACCCGCTACACCGTGGTGCGCAACGGCGACGGCGAGACGCTGGTGCCGAACGAGCAGCTGGTGGCGCAGTCGGTGCAGAACCATTCGTTCTCGAATACCAATGTGCGCGTGGCGACGCGCGTGCAGGCCGACTACAGCGCTGATCCCGAGACCGTGATCGCACTGCTGACCGAATGCGTGCGCGAACTGCCGCGCGTGCTGCCCGATCCGGAGCCGGCGGCGTTCCTGGTGCTGTTCGCCGACAGCGGCATCGAGTACGAAGTCGCGGTCTATGTGGCCGATCCGCAAAACGGCAAGCTCGGGGTGCAATCGGCGATGAACCGCGCCATCTGGCGCACGCTGCGCGAGCACGGCATCTCGATCCCGTACCCGCAGCGCGAGTTGCGTGTGATGCATGAGACCCTGACGCCAGACCCGGACGCGCCCAAGGCGACGCCGTTGCCAGCGGTCGCCAACGCCTCCTGAGTGCTGCGCAGGCCCTGAAGCAGCGGGCGACGGATGCGCCACCCATGGAACGAAAGCCGTTGCGCTCCGTCCAAATCCGGGTAATAGCGTATGCTTGCGCCCGCGGCGATCCGGTAGAATGCCGGGTTGTCGCGGGTTGAAACATCCCGCCCCCACATCAGACAGCCGCCAGATTGCAGCGGCTCGTACCTGGCTCGCATTGATGAGCCGCTAGCCACGGCCGGCGCCAGACAGCTATCGCAATCAATAGATTCGCAGCTATTTTTTCTGCGCGTTGTGTGTACCGGCCCTGCCGGCTTGCACGGGAAAATTCCCTGAAATTCCCTGTTTAACCGACGGAGAACAGTTTGTTCGACACTATTCTTGACTGGGCCGCTAACGGCCTTGCCAACTGGACCTGGTGGGAGATCGTCATCTACACGCTCGTGATGACGCATATCACGATCGCCGGCGTCACCATCTTCCTGCACCGCTGCATGGCGCACCGGTCGCTGGACCTGCACCCCATTGCGCAGCATTTCTTCCGCTTCTGGCTGTGGCTGACCACGGGTATGGTCACGCGCGAATGGACCGCCATCCATCGCAAGCACCACGCCAAGTGCGAAACCGAAGACGATCCGCACAGCCCGCAGACCCGCGGCATCCGCAAGGTGCTGCTGGAAGGCGCCGAGCTGTATCGCGCCGAGGCCAAGAACCAGGAAACCATCGCCAAGTTCAGCCATGGCTGCCCCAATGACTGGATCGAGCGCAACCTGTACTCGCGCTTCACCTGGCAGGGCGTCGGCCTGATGCTGATCATCGACCTGGCGCTGTTCGGCGTGATCGGCATGTCGGTGTGGGCGGTGCAGATGCTGTGGATCCCGATCCACGCCGCCGGCATCATCAATGGCCTGGGCCACTGGTGGGGCTACCGCAACTACGATTGCGAAGACGCGTCGACCAACGTGTCGCCGTGGGGCCTGATCATCGGCGGCGAAGAGCTGCACAACAACCACCACACCTACCCGACCTCGGCCAAGTTCTCGATCAAGTGGTATGAGTTCGACGTGGGCTGGGGCTATATCCGCGCGATGCAGGCGGTGGGCCTGGCCAAGGTCAAGAAGATCCCGCCCAAGGCGCGCCTGGTCGAGGCCCGTCCGGTCGACCACAACACGCTCGAAGCCATCATCGCCAACCGCTATGACGTGATGGCGCGCTATGCCAAGGCGGTGAAGGGCGCGTTCCGCCAGGAACTGGAAAAGCTCAAGGAAGGCCGCGTGGCCGAGTACCGCAGCATCAAGCCCGCCAGCAAGTGGTTCCACCGCGAGGAAACCAAGCTGGCCGCGCAGCAGCGCGAGCAGCTGGCGAGCATCGTCGAACAGAACAAGGCGCTGCAGACCTTCGTCGAAATGCGCCGTGAACTGGCCGCCATCTGGGGCCGTTCCAACCTGACGCGCGAGCAGCTGCTGCAGCAGCTGCAGGCCTGGTGCCACCGTGCCGAGGCCAGCGGGATCCAGGCGCTGCACGATTTCTCGCTGCGCCTGCGCCGCTACGCCTGATACAATTCGGCCGCGCCGTATGGTTTGACAAAGCCCCGCCCATGGCGGGGCTTTTGTTTTAGATAAACTCCCCCATGTTCTGGCCGGCCGCACCCTGTTGGCGGAGGTCTAGAGGAGTACCCGGAGATGACCCCACAATCGATCAAGACCGTCGAGTTCGAGAAGCCGAACCTGGCGGGTGCTGAAAACGCCGCGGGCGCGAGCTGCGTGGCCCATGCCTGGGCCAAGGTGCCGCCGGTGCTGTCGCCCGATGAGCGGCAGTCGCTGAAGGCGCGTATCCGCCGCTTGCTGAAGGAACGCAATGCGGTGCTGGTGGCGCACTACTACGTCGACGCCGACCTGCAGGACCTCGCCGAAGAAACCGGCGGCTGCGTCTCCGACTCCCTCGAAATGGCCCGCTTCGGCCGCGACCACGAAGCCAGGACGCTGGTGGTGGCCGGTGTGCGCTTCATGGGCGAGACCGCCAAGATCCTCAGCCCCGAGAAGACCGTGCTGATGCCGGACCTGGACGCGACCTGCTCGCTCGACCTGGGCTGCCCGGCCGACGAGTTCGCCGCCTTCTGCGATGCCCATCCGGACCGCACCGTGGTGGTCTACGCCAACACCAGCGCCGCGGTGAAGGCGCGCGCAGACTGGATGGTGACGTCGAGCATCGGCCTTAAGATCGTCGAGCACCTGCATGCGCAGGGCAAGAAGATCCTGTGGGCACCCGACAAGCACCTGGGCAGCTATATCCAGAAGCAGACCGGCGCCGACATGCTGCTGTGGCAGGGCTCGTGCCTGGTGCATGACGAGTTCAAGGGCATCGAGCTGGACCTGCTGCGCCGCGAATTCCCCAACGCCAAGATCCTGGTGCACCCGGAATCGCCGGAAAACGTGGTGGCGCAGGCCGACGTGGTCGGCTCGACCTCGCAGCTGATCGAGGCCGCGCAGAAGCTGGACGCGACCGAATTCATCGTCGCCACCGACAACGGCATCCTGCACAAGATGCGCATGGCGGCGCCGGGCAAGCGCTTCATCGAAGCGCCGACCGCCGGCAACAGTGCCACCTGCAAGAGCTGCGCGCACTGCCCGTGGATGGCGATGAACGCGCTGACCAACCTGGCCGAGGTGCTGGAAACCGGCCGCAACGAGATCCAGGTCGACCCGGTGATCGGCCGCCAGGCGGTGACTTGCATCGACCGCATGCTCGATTTCGCCGCCGCGCAGAAGCGCAACGTGCGTCCGTCGGCCGACCTGGCGCAGGAACAGGCGCTGTTCCAGGGGATCGGTCCGGCATGAGCGTGAATCCGGTTTTCGATAGCTACGGCCCGGCGCTGCAGGCGGCGCTGCACGCCAATGTGCACGCCGCCATCGCCGAGGATGTCGGCAGCGGCGACCTGACCGGTCTGCTGGTGCCGGCGGACAAGTCCGCGCATGCGCGCGTGATCGTGCGCGAGTCGGCGGTGCTGTGCGGCCAGCCGTGGTTCGATGCGTGCATGCGCGCGGTCGACCCGGCGCTGGCGGTGCGCTGGCTGCAGCAGGAAGGCGACCGCATGGCACCGGACTCGGTGGTCTGCGAGATCACCGGCCCGGCCCGCTCGCTGCTGACCGCCGAGCGCCCGTCGCTGAATTTCCTGCAACTGCTGTCCGGCGTGGCGACCGCCACGCGCCGCTATGCCGACCTGATCGCCGGCACGCGGGCGCGCGTGCTCGACACCCGCAAGACGCTGCCCGGCCTGCGCCTGGCGCAGAAGTATGCGGTCCGCATCGGCGGCGGCGAGAACCAGCGCCTGGCGCTGTACGACGGCATCCTGATCAAGGAAAACCATATCGCCGCGGCCGGCAGCATCGGCGCGGCGATGCGGGCGGCGCTGGCGCTCGATACGCAGGCGTCGGTGCAGATCGAGGTGGAGTCGCTGGCCGAGCTGGAAGAAGCGCTGGCCGCCGGGGCGAAGTCGGTGCTGATCGACAACTTCACCGTGCCGATGATGCAGGACGCGGTGAAGCTCAACCAGGGCAGGGCGCTGCTGGAAGTGTCGGGCGGCGTCAATGCCGAGACCATCCGCACCTTCGCCGAGACCGGCGTCGACCGCATCTCGGTGGGCGCGCTGACCAAGGACGTGCGCGCGACCGATTACTCGCTGCGCATCATCGGCTGATGGTTTGCTCCCCTCTCCCGCTTGCGGGAGAGGGAGGCACGCAATCGGTGGATTTGCGGCTCAGCGCTTGCGGCCCGCTGGCGGCTGCATCACCGTCGGCAACGCCTTCGGCAGCGCATCGGGATAGTCGCGGCTGAAATGCAGCCCGCGGCTTTCATGGCGCGAGTACGCGCTGTCAACGATCAGCGAGGCCACTTCGACCAGGTTGCGCAGTTCCAGCAAGTCGCTGGTGACGCGGAAGTTGGCGTAGTACTCGGCAATTTCCTCGCGCAGCAGCACGATGCGGTGCTGCGCGCGTTCCAGCCGCTTGCTGGTGCGCACGATGCCGACGTAGTTCCACATCATCCGGCGCAACTCGTCCCAGTTGTGCGACACCACGACTTCTTCATCGGCATCCGACACCCGGCTCTCGTCCCACGCCGGCAGCGTGATCGTCGGCGCGCCGGCCTTGTCCTGCGCTGCGATGTCCGCCGCGGCGGCGCGGCCGATCACCATGCATTCGAGCAGCGAGTTCGAAGCCAGCCGGTTGGCGCCGTGCAGGCCGGTGCAGGCGGTCTCGCCGACGGCGTAGAGGCCGCCGATATCGGTGCGGCCCAGGGTGTCGGTGACCACGCCACCGCAGGTGTAGTGCGCGGCCGGCACCACCGGGATCGGCTCGCGCGTGATATCGATGCCCAGTTCCAGGCAGCGCGCGTGGATGGTCGGGAAATGTTCCTTCAGGAAGGCTTCAGGCTGGTGCGTGATATCCAGATACACGCAATCCAGCCCGCGCTTTTTCATTTCGAAGTCGATCGCGCGCGCCACCACGTCGCGCGGGGCCAGTTCGGCGCGCTCATCGTGTTCGGGCATGAAGCGCGTGCCGTCGGGCAGCTTGAGCAGGCCGCCTTCGCCACGCACCGCTTCGGAGATCAGGAAGGACTTGGCATAGGGGTGGTACAGGCAGGTCGGGTGGAACTGGATGAATTCCATGTTCGACACCCGGCAACCCGCGCGCCAGGCCATGGCGATGCCGTCGCCGGTGGCCGTGTCCGGGTTGGTGGTGTACAGGTAGACCTTGCCGGCACCGCCTGCGGCCAACACGGTGTGCGTGGCGGTGACGGTGTGCACCGCACCGGTGCGGTCGTCCAGCACGTAGAGGCCGTAGCAGCGGTTGCCCGGCAGCCCCATCTTGCGCGACGTGATCAGGTCGATGGCGAAGTGGTCTTCCAGGATGGTGATGTTCGGGTGCTGCGTGGCCTGCTGCAGCAGCGTGCTGACCACGGCATGGCCGGTGGCGTCGGCAGCGTGGATGATGCGCCGGCGGCTATGGCCGCCTTCGCGCGTCAGGTGGAAGCCCAGTTCGGCCTGCGCGTCGCGCGTGAACGGCACGCCGCGGTCGATCAGCCACTGGATCGCTTCGCGGCCATGCTCGACGATAAAGCGCGTGGCCTCTTCATCGCACAGCCCCGCGCCGGCCACCAGCGTGTCCTGGGTGTGTTCGTCGTGGCTGTCGCCGGAATCGAGCACCGCGGCGATGCCGCCTTGTGCCCAGTCACTGGCGCCCTGCGTCATGGCGCGCTTGCTGAGGATGGCCACCCGATGGGTGTCGGCCAGTTGCAGTGCGACCGTAAGGCCGGCCAGGCCGCTGCCGACGATGGCGACGTCGAAATTCATGGTGCAAGGAGAGCGCCGGCAGGGCGCTTGGCAGATGGGGGAAACGGCAAAGTCTACACCCGGCGCGCGGTCCCGTGCATCAGGTCGGCGGCCCGATGTGCAATCGCTGGACAACAAAAAGCCCCGCGGCTTGGCGGGGCTTTCTGGCGGGATCCCGGATCAATTACTTGATCTTGGTTTCCTTGTAAGCGACGTGCTTGCGGGCGACGGGATCGAACTTCATGATCTCCATCTTTTCCGGCATGGTGCGCTTGTTCTTGGTGGTGGTGTAGAAGTGACCGGTACCTGCGGTCGATTCCAGCTTGATCTTGTCGCGGCCGCCCTTGCTTGCCATGATGTACTCCTAATTAGACTTCGCCGCGTGCGCGCAGGTCGGCGAGCACGGAGTCGATGCCTTTCTTGTCGATCAGGCGCAGGCCGGCGTTCGAGACGCGCAGGCTCACCCAGCGGTTTTCGGATTCAACGAAGAAACGACGATTCTGCAGGTTGGGCAGAAAACGGCGCTTGGTCTTGTTGTTTGCGTGGGAAACGTTGTTGCCGACCATCGGCGCTTTCCCGGTCACTTGACAGACGCGTGCCATGAAGCACTCCTAAATCTTCTATTCGTGGACAATGTTCGCAACAGATCAACAAAAGGCGCGCGGGCCCGGACTGCAGCGGTTGAGACTTCAGCAAAACGGGCATTATAGACCGGATTCCCCCGGCGGATCAATGCTTTCTGTGGTCGGGACGGGCAGGTGTTGTGGCCCGGCTGCTGTCGTGGCGTAGGCATCACAGCCCGGGCAGGCGCTCGCAGCATTCGGCCAGCGAGCGGATTTCATGCCCCGCGACGATGAAATGGTCCAGCAGCCGCACATCGATCAGGTCGAGCGTGCGCGCCAGTTCGCGTGTCAGGTGGATGTCGCTTTGGCTGGGGGCGGTGGTGCCGCGCGGATGGTTGTGCGCGACGATGATGCCGGCGGCATTGTGCGTCAGCGCCTGGCGCGCGACCTCGCGTGGATAGACCGAGGTCCGGGTCAGCGTGCCGCGGAACAGCTCTTCGCTGGCGACCATGCGGTTGCGGGGGTCCAGGAACAGGCACATGAAGACCTCGTGCTGCAGCGGCGCCAGGGTCAGGCGCAGGTAGCTGCGCACCGACTCCGGCGAGTCGAAGCCGGCGGGCAGGCGCAGCGACTCGGCCAGCGCGCGCCGCGCCAGCTCCGGAATGGCCTGCAGCTGCGCAAACTTGGCTGCGCCCATGCCACGGATGCCGGCCAGCGCCGGCCCTTCGGCTGCGAACAGGGCGGTCAGCGAGCCGAAGCGGTGCAGCAGCTCGCGTGCCAGGTCGACGGCACTTTTGCCGGCCGCGCCCACGCGCAGCAGGACCGCCAGCAATTCAGCATCAGACAGGGCGGCAGCGCCGCTTTCCAGCAGTTTCTCGCGGGGCCGCTCGCAGGCGGGCCATTTGGTAATGGTCATGGGCATCCAGGATAGTCGCGTCGGGAACAGGGGCCTTCGGTCCTGGGGCGGCGGGCCAGGGGCCAGTCGAATACAATACGGGTTGTTCGTGCGACACGCACACTCGTGTCCGTCCGCGTCGCGTTAGACGCATCGACCCTGGGAGAGTACTCCCACATGCTAGTGAAACGAAGCCCACCATAGCTTACGCCGCTAGCGCCTGCTCACTTTTCAGATTTGTCTGAGAAGCGTTGCTTGCAGTACTGGCTTACCAGCCAGTGCCCGCCCAAAGGCGCGAACCACGCCCTCGGGCGTGGCGTTGTCCACTCTCCAAGAGGGGACTATGGCTTTACATGCCGAAGTTTGGCATCAAGTTTGAACGTGGCCACGTTGGCCACCAAACGCCATGTGGGCGAATGTCATCTGCCCACAAGGCGGAGCATTTGCATTTCCGGTCCAGTCGGACCGGCAGGTAGGGTTCAGGCGGAGCGAAAGCTCTGCACGCTATGGTTCGGTCAGACACGTCCGTGAGGGCGCTTTGATAGAGAACCTGCTATGCGACTAGCAGTAGCCTAGGGAGACATGCGTCACTGGTAACGGTGGGGTATGAAGCTCTCCTGACAATGTAGCCCCCGTAAGGGTGCCAGAGGACCGTGAGGTCTTCTGGTAGAGACTCCGAGCAGCCATGGGGTCGAGGAGCTAGGCTGACTGGTATGGGTAACGGAAGTGAACTGCTGATAAACGTCGTGAGTATTGCGGTGCCAAAGCTGCTGACAGGCACTAACCAAAACGGTATTTGGTCGGTTGCTCCGCTGGACATTCGGAGCACGTCGTCACTAGACCATCGGCGAAGAGGCAGACCCTAACCCGGTCTTGTAGCGTGCAGGGAACGTGGTAAGCCCGTATGGCTGCCCGAGCGCAGTGTGGCTCAGGCAGGCGGACCGTAAGGAACGCTGTTGGCTGTGCGGGTATGGGAGGTTGGAGAAAGCGAACGCCGGGTTGTAATGATTCGGATAGGGGTTGAAACATCACCTCACGCGAAAGCGGGCAGACTTCCAACTGGTCTTTCGTCGCAGGACGACTGGCTAACCCGCTTGAAACCGAAATTTCTTCCCCTGAGGGGCAATATGCCCCTCAGGGGGCATGTTGTCTCTGCGTTTTGAGGGGAGTCCTCAAGATAGGAGAGCAGCATGGAAGCATTTATCCGTGAGGATAAATCTGCGCTCTCCGGCGCACCGCAACGCTGGGATGCCATCAATTGGCGCCAAGTGGAACGGAACGTCCGGGCAATGCAGATTCGAATTGCGAAGGCAACACAGGAAGGGGACTGGCGCAGGGTGAAAGCCCTGCAACGGTCTCTGACCCGCTCGTTTTCCGCCAAGGCATCGGCGGTAAAGCGAGTGACGGAGAACCAAGGTAAGCGAACGGCAGGCGTCGATCGCGAACTGTGGGACTCGCCTGAAGTCCGGTGGGAAGCCATCGGACGGTTGAAGCGCCGAGGGTACAGGCCATTGCCATTGCGGCGGGTCTTTATTCCTAAGGCCAACGGGAAGGAGCGCCCACTAGGCATTCCGACCATGTTGGATCGAGCCATGCAGGCCTTGCACCTGCTGGCGCTGGAGCCGGTGTCCGAAGGGACGAGCGATCCGAATTCTTATGGGTTCCGGATCAATCGTTCCACGGCGGATGCCATGTCACAGCTGTTCGTCAACCTGTCCAGAGGGCACTCAGCCCAATGGATACTGGAGGCGGATATCAAAGGTTGCTTTGACCATATCAGTCACGAGTGGCTGGAGCGCAACGTCCCCATGGATCGAGCCATCCTCCGCAAGTGGCTGAAGGCTGGCGTGATATTTCAGGGCCAGTTTCAGGCGACCGAAGCCGGAACACCGCAGGGAGGAATCATCTCCCCGACTCTGGCAAACGTGGCGTTGAACGGGTTGGAACGACAACTGGTTGCTTCCTTTGAGAAGAAGCTGGGAGTCGCCAAAACGCGGAAGCTGAAGGTGAATGTTGTGCGCTATGCGGACGACTTCGTGATCACGGGCACTACGCCTGAGATCCTACAAAACGAGGTGAAGCCGTGGGTGGAGCAGTTCCTAGCGGTACGAGGGCTGACGCTATCAACGGAGAAAACGCGGATCGTCAACATAGCCGATGGCTTTGACTTTCTTGGGTGGAACTTCCGGAAGTACTCCGGAACACTGCTCATCAAGCCCAGCAGGAAGAACGTGCAGACGTTCTACCGCAAGGTGAAGGATGTCATCAGTGCCAACAAGACGGTGAAGCAGTCAGAGCTGATTCGACTGCTGAACCCGATGCTAAGAGGTTGGGCGCAGTACCACCGCGCCGTAGTGGCGAAGGCGGCTTTCAACCGTTTGGGGCACGACATTTTTCGTGCCCTATGGCGGTGGGCCAAGCGGCGACATCCAGGCAAGAAGGCGGATTGGGTGCGGAAGAAGTACTTCGGCTCAGTCGGTCAGCGCAGCTGGGTGTTTGGCACCACAGTAGTGAAAGATGTCGATAGTGAGGTATGGGTTGAGTTGTACTCGCTCGCGAGCACGCCCATTCAAAGGCACAAGAAGATCAGAGGGGATTACAACCCCTTTGATCCGGCGCAGGAGGTGTATGGTGAAACATTGCGACAGGAGCGGCTGCTTGACAGCATGGCGCACCGAAAGCAGTGGATCAAGCTGTACATGTCCCAGCGGGGCTTGTGTGCTCTGTGTCAGTGCAAGATGACCAAGGACACTGGGTGGCATGACCACCACATCGAGTACCGCGTACGCGGTGGCTCCGATGGTCTGAGGAACCGCGTGCTGCTGCATCCGAACTGTCACGTCCAAGTGCATAACCACGGGCTTTCTGTTGTAAAGCCGGTGCCATCGATTTGAT